>CAZYUQ010000031.1:0-12431 GCA_964650565.1 uncultured Candidatus Bathyarchaeia archaeon
GACATTGGCTTTACGAGCCAAAGGTCGCCGGTTCAAGTCCGGCCCGGCCCACCATTTACCTTTTTTGCTTGTTGAATCAATGTTTTTAATTGAATTACACGTTGAAAATTGTGTTATTAGGTGTTTTGTGGTTTTCAAAGGTTTTACTTAGATTGAAGCCGAGGGCTTTGGATTTTTTCAACGACGTCCCTGTCTAAATATGACACTATATTTCTCTTAGTTCCCATTGCATTTGCATCCGCGCGGGCGCGAAGGGAAGTTCATTGTTATAAATCTGGTCTTTTAGCTGCACACCTAGTTTCATATTTTTCAATTTCTAAAATTGGGCAATTTAGTAGAATTTTCAAATTTCATAATTTCTAATTCTGAGAAGAAAAGAAAAAGGATACTGAAGAAATACCCTGAATTTCATTGTCGCTCGTCTTTGAGTCTTTGATATTCTTTATCAGCTATTCTATCTGTTACGTTTATCTGACCGAAAACCCATAGGAAATGGGCGAAAAGCCCAACGCCCCAACCCAGCAACGGAAATACAAACCAAGGAAAACTACCTGTAAGCCACCAGATGACAAACAGCATAAAGTTAACGCCTGAATATACTGCAAGATGAACATAGAAGCCAACTTTAACTTCAGCTCTCAGTCTTGCTTTTTTCCTTAATTCTCCTTCACTTATCATTAGTCACTCACCTCCTATCTAGTATAAACCCTCTTTGAAAGGTTGATCATACATCTTTTTGACTGCAATGTTTTTCTTGGCTTTACGTTTCCAGCGTCTATTTGCTATCCAAAGAAACAGCCATCGAGGTACGCCGAGTTTGGACATTAAGGCAACAGCTTTTTCAGGTATTGGGTCTCCTTGCGCTAAGGCATCTGCCGCGATTTCCAGTGCTTTCAGCTTACTCCGACCTCTGCCTCCACACTCAGAGAGAGGTTGACCTGCAATCATTTCGCCCCCACCCATCGCTAGACCTCCTGCCCAGTTGAAACCGACTTGTTTGGCAAAGAGTCGACAAACGGTCAGTGCAGTGATGTTTTGTTTTGCCTCTGGGAACCCGCTATTTGAAATTGCAACAAAGCTTTTTTCATCTAAATCATGTTTGCCCTTCACGTGTTCAGCAATAAGCTCTAACGTCTCAATTACTTGCGAATGTAAACTATCAACGTACAATGGAAAGGCTAAAATAATCAGGTCCGATTCATCAACTAGTCGAAGCAAAGCCGCTTTTTTCTCATCTGCGCTCAGACACTGGCAGATGTAAACCCTTTCGTAAGGTACCCCTTTCTGCTCTAGTTTCTCAACAAGGTAAGTTCCTAGAGAGTTTGATGTGCTATTCGGGCCTCTTGGACTGCCTACTAGGAGAGCTGCATGAGTGGGTTTCTGCATTATTGAACACCTGCCTTTGACAAAGTTGTCATTACTTTTTCTTTGATTGCATGAGGTTTGTCGGTTGAATAGACAATACTGGAGATGGCTGTTGTGTGCAAATTTATGCCGTTCCTTGCAACCAAGGTTTTGAACGTGTTTTCACTTTCTTCGTCTGGGTTTGGCAGGACCCCGACAGCGATTAAGGCAGGATATTTGTCGTATCGTTTCGCATGGTGAATTTCCCCGTTTATGTTCTTGAAAAATGGCAGCAGAAGGGGGCAAGGAAACCTATCCAACGCTTTCTTAAGCCCCGAAGAGTACATACCGAAAGCCACAGGCGTCAAAAGAAAAACCATATCACTCTGAATGACCTTTCTTGACAAGTCACGTCCAGCATCATTTATTACGCATTCTCCAGGAGTTTTCAGCCAGCAACCAAAGCAGCCTGAGCAACACGCGATATTTTCATTGCGCAGAGCAATGACATCGACCTCATTACCGTTTATCCTTAGAAAATCGACCAGATAATCAGACACCGTGTTCACGATGCTTTTCTCATCTTTTGAGCCATTCAAAACCAAAGATTTCATCTATCTCTCCTCCAGTTGATGAGTTATTTTTTTGTAACCAATTTTTTTGAGACTCGTTTTTGTCATGTGCTTTTCCTCGCTTGCTATCTAGGCGAGATGAGCGAAAAACCCTCCTAAACAGCAATTATGAAAAATTGCTAGGCATTATGAAATATCATAAATATTCAGTCTGCCTTTATCATGGTAGTGGAGGATTGGATTTTGGAATCCCTTCAAAATCTTTTGTTTGAGCTTGCGGGCGCTGACCGCCTCGAGATACTGTTTGAGCTTAGGAAGGGCCCTCTCAGGTTGTCGTACTTGTCCAAGAGGCTTGATTTTACAGTGCAGGAAACCTCACGGAATGTTTCGAGGCTTGCTGAAGAAAAACTGGTTGTAAAAGAAGCAGACGGTAACTTCCGTTTGACGTCTTACGGTGAAGAAACTTTGAACCTTCTTGATGGGTTCGATTTTTTGTCAAAGCACCGTGACTACTTCGCAACTCATACGCTTTCCACTTTACCGAAAGAGTTCTCGTACAATTTGGCTTCGCTTAAAGGCTGCCAATTAGTTGATGACGTCATGGTTGCATTCTCGAACGTAGAGAGCATGATTCAGAAAGCTGAAGAATGCATTTGGATTCTCTCCAACCAAGTACTTGTCAGCACAATGCCTTACATTCAAGAGGCGTTGAGGCGAGAGGTCGAATTTAAACTGATTCTGCCAAAAATGGTTGCTCCGCCAAAAGACGCCCGCGAACGAGTGCTTAGCCCAGTCTTCTTGCAGGCTATGAAGGCGGGAAAATTTGAGCTCAGATTCCTAGAAGAAACTGACGTTCAAATTTGCCTGTCGGAGAGAGAGGTAGCTGCACTTTGCTTCCTGAACACTGAAGGTAAAATGGACTATCATGGTTTTCGAGCTACAGATGAATTATCGTTCAATTGGACTAAAGCTTTGTATTCGCATTATTGGGGTATGGCAACTCGAGAAGAAAACGGGATCGTATTCTAAGTCGCTGTAAGTTCCAACCCAAACGACCCTAATATCGAAAATACTTCATGCAGTCCGTTGTTTGTGAAGCCTAACTTTCGTTTGTAGTGTATGAGGCCAGTGTTGCTCACTCCGAAGAGGAGGCATGCAAGTTAATAGAATCTGGCTTTGAGTTCGTATGTGACTACAACGGTAACAAACTCTTCAGAAAACGAAAGTAGTCTTAAAATGCTAAAATGACCGGTGTTTGTTGTAGTGGACCGGTGGGGATTTGAACCCCAGACCTCCTGAGTGCAAGTCAGGCGTTCATACCAACTGAACTACCGGCCCGTTAGAGCTTTCTGAATGCTTTAGCGGCGCTGTGATATTTAGGTTTTGTTTACTAAAAACGCGCATATGTCGAAAAAACGGCTTAATTGTAAAAATAGAAAAAATATAGAATAGATAGAAAGTGGTTAACGGTTAAGCGTTAATAGCTTAGTATCGTCTTCGTGGGGGTCTTTTCTTTGACCAGCATTCTCGGCAGTAAACTGGCCTACTCGGATCAGGCTTGAATGGAACTTCGCATTCCTGACCGCATTCAGAGCAAACTGCCTTATGCATTTCTTTCTCAGCCATCGACTATTTCAACTCCTTCTACTGTTTATGTGCAAAAATCGCTTCTTGCACGTTGAGTTTATGCTCTGCGAAGCAAGATATAAAACTTGTCATCAAGAAAACGCGTAAAATTTTTTGGGTTTTTGCTCTTGGGGCGTTATAATTCCCGTTCATGGTGAATATAGCGCTTGAGGTATCGGGAATAGTTGCTTGGAGCAGTCTATAGCCCCCTTTTACATAGTTGCTTTATATAGTTCTGCTGGAGGCTTTGCAGGGTAGACCCCCTACTGGTTTCTGCAATGAGTTTCTAATAGGCTCCAAATATGATGGCGTGCACGAAAATTTCAGCGCGTATGCGATAGTGTAATGAGTCCGCTTTTGCTGTTAGGCTGTTGCTGATGAGTCCCATAGGAACTGGAAGTATTCCCGTGCGAACCCAACTAAGCCCACGTGGTTACTCCATATCACCAAGCTGGGTTTGTCTTCGCCTAAGAACAGCATGGCTTCTTTGCCGTCGGCTATTACGCCGCCGCCGAACATGTGGTCTCTGACGCGTAGCTCGCTTACGCTTGTAGCCTTTTTCAGGAAAAGCCAGTCTTCTGTTTTTCCCGCTACCATAAGCTTGATGTTAACTGTTTTTTTCACGCTGCTTAGCAATGTTTCTGCCATTGTGATTATGGGTCGGGCGAATTCGGGAGCGGCAATCATTATTTCTTTTGTGGCTTTGTTGAGCACTTCGCTTAGCTTAGCCAGCACTGCTTGTTGCCCGCGTAGCATGAGTATGTCTGCTCGCTCTACCAGTTCGCGTTTCTCGTACAGGGGTTGCAGTTCCTCGTCGACCGCTTGTGTCCAGCGCTGGTATTTGTCTTCTATTCTGAGTTTCGTCGTGGCTGCGGCTTCAACGGGCGGCACTGGATAGTACTTGGTGGGGCGGCTTTCGGAGCTTTTCACCCAGCCTTTCTCTTTCAACGAGTTGAGGACTTCGTAGATTTTGGAGTAGGGTACTGAGGCTTTGCGGCTTATCTCCATGGCGGTTAATTCGCCTTCTTCAAGCAGCGCCGTGTAAGCGTCGATTTCGTAAGCGTTCAACCCCATTTCCCTCAGGGTTACGCGCGTGTTTTCGCTGATTGACAACTAGGCTTTCCCCCTTAATCACCTTAGGAAACGTTTGGAAACCTTATTATGTACTCTGTTTGCTCTTAAGTACTTCGAAAGTGCAACCTACTAAAAAGTAAGTGGGAAACATGAACGTAATTAAGAACACGAAAAGCATCTGTCCCGAATGCCTACAAGTTTTAGACGCAACCATATTCGAGGACGACGGCAAAGTTTACATCAAGAAAGAATGCGCTGAACATGGCGCTTTCCAAGAATTGTACTGGTCAAGTTATGACGAGTACCAGCGTGCGGAAAAGTTCAGGTATGACGGCGACGGTATGGCTAACCCGCGAACCCAAACCGTGCGCGGTTGCCCCTACGACTGCGGCATATGTCCCGAACACAAGTCGCACACGGCGCTCGCCATCATCGACGTAACCAACAGGTGCAACCTCAAATGCCCAGTGTGCTTCGCTAACGCTGCGGCTGCTGGCTACGTGTACGAACCCAGCCAAGAACAGATTACTGAGATGATGAAGAACCTGCGGGCGAACCAACCTGTGCCCGCAGATGCATTGCAGTTTTCAGGCGGAGAGCCAACAATCCGCAACGACTTGTTCGATATTATTCGAAAAGCGAAAGAGCTTGGCATTCACCACGTGGAGGTTAATACGAACGGGGTTCGAATCGCCAATGACCCCGACTACCCGAAGCAGCTGAAAGAGGCGGGCGTAAGCACGATTTATCTGCAGTTCGACGGGTTAACGCCTGAAGTGTACAAGTTCATCCGTGGCCTCGACCTGCTCGAAATGAAAATGAAAGCCATTGAGAATCTGCGTGCAGCAGGCTACAACAGCATCGTGCTCGTGGTCACACTCGTCAAAGGCGTAAACGACAGCCAACTTGGCGACATCATCAGGTTCGCCGCAAAAAACTTCGACGTAATCCGATGCGTAAACGTGCAGCCCGTTTCGCTGTGCGGAAGACTGCCCCCGCAAGAACGCGACAAAATGCGCATCACCATCACAGACTTCATGCAATGCGTCGAAGACCAAACAAACGGCGCCATCAAAGTCTCAGACTTCTACCCCGTGCCCGTAGTCGTCCCAGTATCCAAAGCCGTAGGTGCCCTAAAAGACAAACGCTACGTAGAATTCACGGCGCACCCGCACTGCGGCATGGCAACATTCGCCTTAGTGGAAGACGGCAAAATCACCCCAGTCACGCGGTACGGCGACATCGAAAAATTCCGAGGCTCACTACAAAAAGTCTACGAAGATGCAACAAAAGGCAGCAAAAGCAAAGCCAAACTGCGCCTAGTTGGCTCTGCGCGCCACCTGAAGTTCAGCTTCCTCCGAAAATACGTTCTCGGCGTGCTCATGAAAGGCGACTATAAGTCTCTCGGCGACTTTGCGAGAAACGCGCTCATGATATCTTCAATGCACTTCATGGACCCCTACAACTTTGACTTGGAACGCGTGCAACGCTGCGTGATTCACTATGCAGTGCCAGACGGACGTATAATCCCATTCTGCACAATGAACTCCATTCATAGACCTGAAATCGAGAAAAAACTTGGTATGCCAATCAAAGAGTGGCAAAGCAAGCATAAGGTTGAAATAACTCAGCCCGCCTAATTCAACAGCAACATTCAACAGGAGCGCAAAAACAAGAATGGGTGGAAAAAAGAAAATCGGCTTAAAACAAATGGAACGCATGCAAAGCAGACAGGCTGAAGGCGACAAAGCGAAAGAGAAGAAAAAAGAAAAAGCTGCACCGCCGAAAGAAAGGAAAACCATAAGCGTAATCGCTCCAGACGTGAAAAACGAGAAAATAGTTGCAGAAGTGAAGAAAATGAACGTTTTAACCCCTTACGCGGTGGCTTCACGCTTCAACATCCGCATAAGCGCGGCAAAAGACTTCTTGGAGCAACTGGAAACAGCAGGCGCCGTGCAACTGGTTTCAGGAAGCCACAAAATAAAAGTCTACAAGCCCGCAACAAACTAATTCTCAAATTCTCACCCCCAATTTCCTATTTAAAACCATAAGGAGTAAGAACCAAAATTGAAATTTCCAGAAAGAGTCTACACTACCGACGAGGTCAAAGCCGCCAAAGAACTAATCGACAACGGCTACAAACACCTTTTAACCGTGGAAGGAAGCCCCAGCTTCAAACAAAAAGTCGCCGAAACCCTTGAACTGATAAAAACCGCAGGTTACTACGAGTTCCTAAGAACTTACATTAGGCAAATAATGGAAATCGACGGCTTGACCCAACTCCGCGAGACCGAAGCCGCGTTCTGGGCAAACAAGTTCGCAATAGAAAACCCCGTGGACGCCGCCAGCATCCTCATCCAAAAAGCCAGCCAAATGAAAGAATACATAAATGGCGAAATGTACTACGGCGGAGAAGCTGAGAAACGCTCAATCGAAAAACGCATGGAATTCCTGCAAGTCCTACAAAACAAAACCGCTGATAAAGCAGTTAAGGCTGAATGCGAACGGCTGCTGAAAATGTGGGAAGAAAGCTCACTGAGTTACTAACAACTCAACCTTGATTGTAGCTCCGCTCTTCACCTGCTTAAACAATTCTAGATTCCTCGTGACCTTGCCTAGAACGCTCACTGGACTGTAAGGCTGCGACTGCCCAAAAAAAATGCACAGCGCACCGCCCATAGGCCAAAACGCGATAGCGCCTGTTTCCACCGTAGCCTTAGCTTTTTCCTCGCCCATTTTGACGGGAATCTCAAAGTAAACCTCTTCCTTCCATATAGCCGCTCTGCCTTCAACTGGCAGCTTACGCACTATGGTGTCCACGCTTCTCGGCGCCATAAAACGCACCAGTTCCCCTTCAGCTTCGCCTAAACCCTCTATCACGAACTTCACTTTGACACGCGAGATATCTTCCTCGTTAGCCAATCTTCCACTTTCCTTTAGAGAAAACCATCCGCCAATTTTTCGAGACAGACTGGTAATAATACCTACAGTCCATATTTAACTCTTACAGTTTTGACGCCGACGATTCTCTCGTACCCAGCACAGGGCACCCAAAGAAACCATGCGGCAACATCCAGCATAAACCGTAACGCTGAAAACCACACTACAGCAACTGCAACAGCGTTTTGCCTATATACTCCACTTGCTCCTCCGTGACGTCTGGGTGAACAGGCAACGAGAAAACTTGTTTCGACGCTTTCTCGGTCGCAGGCAGGTTTCGCAGTCCGAAATTGTCACGGTAATACGGCATAAGATGCACAGGATTCTCGTAATATACTACCGCGCCAATGCCTTTGCTCTTCAACTCCGCCACAATCTTGTCGCGCTCACCAGCGGCAGCGTCCTTAAGCCTAACCGTGTAAAGGTACCAGCTGTGCCCGAAGCCTTGCGGTTCACGCGGCAACTGCAACCTATCGGTTTCCGCAAGCAGCACAGTGAGTTTTCCAGCGTTTTCGCGGCGTTTAGCAGCAAAAGCAGGCAGCTTCTCCAGCTGCACAGAGCCTATGGCAGCTTGTATCTCCGACATACGGTAGTTGCAACCCAGCATGAGCGACGCGTACTTGGCTTTTTCCCCGTGAGTCCTAACCATACGCAACGTCTCAGCTATTTCATCGCTGTCTGTTGTTACGACTCCGCCTTCGCCTGTAGTCATGTTCTTGCTTGCGTAAAGGCTCCAGCACGCCGCGTCAGCAAAAGCTCCCGCGGGTTTCCCATCGCAAGTTGCGCCGTGAGCTTGAGCCGCATCCTCCACAACCGCCAAGCCGTGCTCCGCAGCGATTTTTCGGGTGGGCTTTATGTCTGCGGGTAACCCGTAAAGGTCAACGGGCACTATAGCTTTGGTTTTTCTTGTTACGGCTTTCGCGATTGCCGCTGGCGAAATGTTGTATGTTTCAGGGTCGATGTCTGTGAAAACGGGCTTGCCCCCAGCCAAAACAACGGCTTCGGCTGTGGCTACGAAAGTGAAGCTGGGCAGAATCACCTCGTCGCCTTGCTTTACGCCTACGGCTACAACTGCCGAGTGCAATGCAGCGGTGCCCGTGTTCATGGCTACGGCATGCTTCACGCCCGCAAACTCTGCAAATTTCTTCTCAAACTGCGTGACCGCTGGGCCTGCGCCTAAAGCGTTCGTTAATGGACCGCTGCGTAAAACTTTGACGACTGCTTCGATTTCTTCTTCGCCGATTTTTGGGAGATTTATGGGAATCAACTTTTTCACCCGTCTCAAGTGTGACAGAGTATTGTGCGCAAGCGTGTATATTTCAGTTTGCCTGTGACTACGCTGCAGACACGTGTTATTCAACGCGTACCCTGTATTCGACTTTGTAGTCAGCCACAACTTTGACGCCGCGCGTTCGGAACTCCTCATCCAAGCTGGGGTCGCCAGTGTCCACTTTCAGGCTTCGCAGGCTTCGCAGTTTGCTTGTGGTTGCCACCACGGTTATGTTGTCTAAGCCTACACGGCGGATGACCGCGGCGCTTATTTGCTGGTTGCCTCGCCCGAATATGAAGCCTTGACCGCCAATCGGCGTGACAATTATCTGAGCGGGCTTACCCTCGATTGCCGCGAGTATTTGCTTTTCATTTACGTCGCTTGCCACGATTTTCTTGTTGTAGAACACGTCCACGCCTAAAAGCGTCTTTTTTGCGTCTAAAAGGTCGCCGATGGTGCGCGTGGTTGTTCCCGGACCGACTATGTACGTGGTGTCAGGTTTCATGTTTTCAATCATGTATATTGCTATGGCGGCTTGGCTGCGCAGTTCACTTTCGGTCATGGGACTCGCCATTTTTGCGCCTTGAATCAGGTACGGCTCGTAAGGAGCCAGCAAGTACCCGTAAAGCTTTGACGAAACTCTGCCTTCCCTGAAAGCGGTTTCATCAACATCCATCACCTCTGTTTCTCGCAGGGGCAGTTCGCCCCACAGGAAACCAACGGCGATTTTCGCTGCAGCCGTGGGATTCACAGCGAAGACAGAGCTATGCATTTTTACCCCTGTGGGAACACCCAGTACAGGAACATCGGTGCCGATAGCTTCCAGTATGTTTCGAGCGGTACCGTCGCCCCCGCAGAACACAAGAAGATCCGCCTTTGCAGCAGCAATTTTCCTTGCAGTTACCCGTGTGTCCTCAGCTGTAGTTTCTTTCTTTTTCTTTCCGAGAACCGTGCAGGGAAAGCCGCATTTTGCAGCTTCTTCTTCCCCCATGTCTCCAGCGCCTACGACAAGGCGTATTTTGGTGTTAGCGGGTTTTAGTGCGGAGAGAAAAACTTCAGCTCTTGCAGGCGCTATGGGTTTTGCGCCGAGCGACACTGCTTGTTTCAAAACTGTATCGCCGTCGGTGCCTTTAAGTCCAACGGCTCCGCCCATTCCAGCGACAGGATTGACGATTAACCCGAGAGTTTTTGCGGGTGTTTCTTGTTCAGGTTTTGCGCACAACGTTCATTCCAGCTTTTACAGTGTATTATGGCGGGTAGTAAGTGGGTATAGGTAGAATAAAAAACTGAGAGGTGCGCGTTGCCGCGTCATCTCTTTCTAGTGGAGTTTGTTCACGAAGTTTTAGATAAACTTCTTTTTAACTTCATCTAGCCAAGGATAGAGTTGCCTGAGTTTGTTCATTGATGCATTGACTTTTTCTGTTGGGTATTCGTATGGAAGAATTTTACCATGATTGTAATCATCGTAGGCTTGCATGTCGAAGTAGCCGTGACCGCATAGCAAGAAGAGAATAACTTTTTCTTCCCCTGTTTCCTTGCACTTTAAGGCTTCGTCAATGACGCCTTTGATGGCGTGGGACGGTTCTGGAGCAGGTATTATGCCTTCGGATTGGATGAAAATCTTCGCAGCGTTGAACACGTCTAATTGATTATAAGCTCTTGTTTCCAGTTGATTCGTTGCAGCCAAGTTGCTTATTGTAGGCGCTATGCCGTGGTAGCGTAAGCCTCCAGCGTGAATTGGCGCAGGTATGAAGTCGTGTCCTATAGTGTGCATTGGAACCAGCGGAGTTAATTTGGCTGTGTCACCATGGTCATAAGTGTATTCTCCTTTGGTAACTTTCGGGCAAGCGGTTGCTTCAGTTGCTATGAATTTGACGTCTTTTGGCGCTTTTTTCGTCACCATCTTGTCATAGTAGAACGGCCAGAATAGTCCAGAAAAGCTGCTGCCACCGCCTATGCATCCATATATCACATCGGGGTAGTCGCCTGCAATTTCCATCTGCTCTTTAGCTTCTAAGCCGATTACGGTCTGATGCAGAAGGACATGGTTGAAAACGCTGCCAATTCCATAGTTGGTATCTCCACGGGAAAGGGCGTCCTCAACAGCTTCACTTATGGCTATTCCCAGACTGCCAGAATTGTTAGGATCTTCCTTCAGGATCGCTCTGCCGCTCTCTGTTTGTGGGCTGGGACTTGCGTAGACTTTTGCTCCATAAGATTCCATCATGACTCTTCGGTAGGGTTTCTGATCATAACTTGCTCTGACCATGTAAACGGTGCCTTCCAACCCGAACAACATGCAGCCAAAGGCTAAGGATGATCCCCATTGGCCAGCGCCGGTCTCGGTAGATATTCGCGTTATGCCTTCCTTCATGTTGTAGTAGACTTGGGGAATCGCAGTGTTTGGTTTGTGGCTTCCTGGCGGGCTGACTCCTTCGTACTTGTAATAGATTTTGGCTGGTGTCTTCAATGCTTTTTCTAAACCAACAGCTCTGAAAACCGGAGTAGGCCTCCAAAGTCGGTAGACATCTCTCACTTCTTCAGGGATTGTTATCCATCGTTCCGTGCTCATTTCTTGCGCTAGAATCTGCTTAGGGAATATTTTGGGAACTATCCCCGGACCAGGTTCTTTCGTCGTCGGGTCTATAGGCGGAGGAAGAGGTTTAAGCAGGTCAGGCAGTATGCAGTACCATTGTTTCGGTAGTTTTTCCTCGTCTAGAAGTATTTTTCTGTTAGTCACGTCGTTTGTCTCCTATTGTATAAGTTATAAAGCGTACGTAAGTGCAATATTAAATCTTTTGTGTATATATTTGTACATGAATCAAGAAAACGCCGCAAATCAAGACTGCCGCCTAAGCGATAAAGTCGATTTTTCATGGTCTTTAGGTCGTTAGGAATTTATACTTAATTGAACGAAAAGGTAGCTGAAGGAAAAATTGTCTATGTGGAACTCAATCAAAAAACACTTAGAAAGCTACCCAGAACGGCTTAAAGTAGCACGGGTTCTAGTAGAAAATGGACTAAGCGCAAAAAACGGCAAGATTTTCCTCAATCAAATAGAGATTCCGCCTGTGCGCATTGCAAGAGCCGCGGAGGTGGATAGGAGAACAGTAAACGAAACATTAAACGTCATCAGGAACACACGGGAACTCAGGTTAATATTCGAGGAAATACGACCAGCAGGGCCATCGCTGAAAGAAATCGCAAAACACCTTGATTTGGGCGTTGTAGAAATAAGCGTGGTTGACGCCAGAGCACACGGCATTTTAGCTAACTCAGCCATGATTCTCACCAAAGGCGGCTTAAGCATCAGGCAAGCAATCGTGGATGACCCAGAGCTTTCGCCCGAACCGAAACTCACGCTGATTGTGGAGAAAAAAATCCCAGGAGAATTAATCTCTCAACTGCTGAAAATAAAGGGTGTAGCCAAAGTCTCAGTGTACTAGCTATCAACTGAAACATAGCGATAAAAGTTATCCAAGCCTACGCATAGTTCGGCAAGCTACTCCTAGAAAAACTTATATGGCAATTGTGTTTTGTTGTTGTGCGCATTAAAAGAGGTTAACTTGATTTGTCATCACCTGCACAAGCCGGAGGAGTACCTG
>CAZYUQ010000032.1:0-12276 GCA_964650565.1 uncultured Candidatus Bathyarchaeia archaeon
GCGTTGGGTGTTTACACGAGAGGTTTCTGCTATCTGAACGGTATTGCTGTGGCGGTGAAGAGCTTGGGTAAGCCTGCGTTGATTTTGGATGTTGATGGGCATCATGGGAATGGGACGCAGGAGATTTTTCAAGGTAGCGAGAAAGTGGTTTACGTGTCATTGCATCGTTTTCCGCATTATCCTGGTACTGGGGCTCATTCTGAGGGGAACTGCTTGAATTTTCCGTTGCCTGCAGATTGTGGCGAAAAAGCGTACTTGAAAACTTTTGACCAAGCCTTAGGCATGGTTGATGTGGGCAAGTTTGAGGTTGTGGCTGTCTCAGCGGGCTTTGACACGCACACGGGCGATTTAGCGTCGTTGGGCTTGACTGAGAATAGTTACAGGGAAATCGGTAAGCGTATTGCTGCGTTGAAGAAGCCTGTGTTTTTTGTTTTGGAAGGTGGTTACATGGGTGAAAAAAACGGGCGTGACATTGACCAGTTATTGAAGGGTTATGAAGAAAAACTGTAACGTGCTTTGTCGCTTAGCAGGTGTGGTTATTTTTGTTTTTTAGCGCTTGCCTTCTTGTTCAGGGCTTCAAGTTTCTCTGTGACTTTCATGGCTCTTGTCTCTGCGTCAGCCAGCAGCGTGTTCCATTCCTTGTTTTTAACGATGTTTGTTAGGCGTTCAGTTTCTGCAGGCAGCTTTTCCAGAGCGTCATTGAATCGTTTTTCGGCTTCTTCGTCGCTGCAAACAAGCTCTAAGGCTTCTTCTGGGCAAAATTCAACGCATTTGGGTTCGCCTTCGCAGAGGTCGCAGGCTACAGCTTTACCTGTACCGGAGTGAATCATGATTCCGCCGTGTGGACAAGCTTGCACGCACCAGTCGCAGCCTTTGCATTTGTTGTCATTAACCATGATTAAGCCAGTTTCTTCTGCTTGCGACAACGCTTTTTCTGGGCAGGCTTTCACGCATTGGGCGTCTTCGCAGGATCTGCAGGCGAGGGCAAAATTGAATAGGGGTGTCATGCGGATTACACGGATTCTTGAACCTACGGGGTTTCCAAGGGTTTCGCCTTTTTCTACTGCGCAGGTGTATTCGCAGATTCCGCAACCTGTGCATTTGCTTGGGTCGACTGAGACGAATTTTCTTGATTTGAATTTTGCGGACGACATTGTTGTATTCACATCTTTTGGAGGTATCTAAAGATTTCTATGTGCCTGTGAGTTTTTAACCGTTGTTTCTCAGGGTTTGCGTGAGCCGCGCTTTGGATGGTTATTTGCTTGTTTTCCGTGAGGTTTTTCGGGGTTTGTATCTTTCGCAGTATGCTTCGGCTGTGGGGAAAACTTCTTTTACGCGTTGAAACCGTTTCTTGGCGTTGATTTTGTCGTCTAACTTGACGACATCTTTGAGTTTGCTGAATTTCTCTTGTGTGCCGTCTTCTCTTTTCCGCGTGATTTTTATGCAGTCGTCAACCATGCAGCTTAGAACGCAAGCATTGCAGTAAACGCACAAGTCCTCAGTTATTCCCACTTCGCCTGTTTTCCAGTATAACGCGTTGGTTGGGCAGGCTTTGATGCATAGTTTGCATTCTATTCCCCAGCATGTGCGCTTGTTTATGCTTATGTTGCCTTCTTCGAAGAATTCTTTAACGCCTGTAGCTGCCAGAAGCTCTTCGCGTTGCTTTTTTTTCGCCTTCTTTCCGCTGTCCGACAACATGCCAAATATGTCAAAGGTATCAGCGTTTTCTGGAGGCAATTGCAGTCATCTTTCAAATAGTTATAATTTAAAGCGTAATAATGGTCATGAATTATAATTACTTATCCTAAATAAACCGCAGAAATCAACATGCGAATATGCATGCCTGAAACAAAGCCCTTATAACTCAGAGAAGTCTCTAACCCTTTTTCGGTGAACGCGAAATGTGCGAGTTTAATGTAATCCTGAATGGAAAATCAGTCTTTAAAGATGTGGTTTACGCGAAAGTTGAAAACAACAACGTTACCGTGAAGAGCATACTGGGCGAAGCAAAGGAATTCAAGAACTGCAAGATCACCGAAGTCGACGTGAATTCAACTCGTCTTGTGCTGGCAGCCGTAAAACCGTAAAGAACAGCGCACCCTTCTCTTTCGTTTTCAGTTGTCTCTCGTTAGCTGCTGGGCTTCCTGCAGGTTATTAAAGCAGGTAGCCTGTATGGAAAAAATTTGGGTTTTTTCTGGGCACTAGCGCGTGGGAAAAACTATACCCCCTTATTTAAGGTATAAATAGGTGGAACAGGTTTTCGCTGCAAAAACCCAGTTCCGAAGAATCGTAACCCTTGCCCGATGAGGAAACACAAGTGCTCATTTTCCTATGACTCTTACGTTCTCCACTAGCATCCACGGCGCAATTAGCTGCCCTACTTTCCGCTCGTTGCTGGCTATCACGCTCACGTTTTTGAGCACTTCAAAGATGTTGCCCGCCAGCATTACTCCTCGGCTGCAGTGCACTATTTCGCCTTTCTGGATTTTCCATGCGGGAGTGGCGACTACGGAGAATTCGCCGCTGACAGGGTTGCTGCTGTGCGCGCCTTGCAGGTAGTAAACGATTAAGCCGTCATCCACTTTGCTCACAAGGTCGCCTGCCGTCGTGCCGCTAGACATTACGCGGAAGTTTGTAGCTTCAACAGAAGGCGTTGACAAGTACCCTGCTCTAGCAGCGTTGCCCGTGCTTTCTCTGCCTTCCTTTTTAGCCGCGTAATTATCATACAAGAAGCCGCGCAAAACGCCTTTTTCCACAAGAAGCGTTTTCTGATGCGGGACGCCTTCGCCGTCAAACACTGCCGTGCGTAACCCGCCGGGGAACAAGCCGTCATCGTAAATTGTCACTTTTTCGGAAGCAACTTGCGTGCCGATTTTGTTTTTGAACGCGGATTGCCCCCGCTGCACGTTGTCAGCTTTGACTGCGTTAATCAATGTGTGATAGAGAAGCGCTTGCAACGCAAACTGCGTTAAGATAAGTTTGGTGGTTTTTGTTTCGATGCGCTTAGTGTCCAATGCGGAAACGGCCAACCGCGCTGCTTCCTTACCCACCCATTCAGCGTCAACATTGCAGTTTCGTTCAGCGTTGAATTCGAAGCATACGGGCGTCACTTTGTTGCCTTCCTTCGCTACTGCCGCCAAACTACACTCGACTATAGTGCCTTTGTCAAAGCCTGCGACGCCGTTCGAGTTAGCTATAGCGTTAGCTACGTACCCAGCGCCAGCTCCACCTTCAACGGGCAACACGCGTTTATCCGCGTTTGCAGCAGCATCCAGCATGACCGAAGCAACATCCACCAACTCTTCAGGGTGAAGCTCTGCTGTTCGGCGGTCAAAAGTTTTCTCCGCAACAGCGTAAAACTTCTTTTCAGGTAGCCCCCGCCAATCAGGGTCAGGCTTGCTGGCTCTCGCCGCGTTCAACGCGTTAGCAACAGTTTTGTCAATGGCTCCTGAACTGCCCACGATGTTCGTGTACGCGAAGCCTATCGCCTTGTTAACTGCGACTCTTACGCTTAAGCCGCGGTCAATTATCCTATTGCTTTTAGTGATCTGCCCGCGTTCTATGCCTACGCTGGTGGCTTGCCCCTCATACGCGTAAGCCTCAGCCTCCGCTGCGCCCTTAGCTAAGGCGGCTTTCACAGCGTTTTCAGCCAAGCGTAGCATAGCGTCTTCCTCAAGCACTGCCACCAACAGTCACCTCCTTAACTCTGATGCTTGGTCCCCCGTCGCATATGAATGCAGTTTGCCCTTTCCCGCAGCGGCCAGGCCACAGTTGGAAGTCTTTTCCAGCAGCATCCACCTTAACCAAAGTCTCCAGCGTATTACCGCTTATAGACGCGTCACGCACGGGCTCGCCTATTTCGCCTTTAACTATTTCGTAAGCTTCTTGGATGCCTACTTGGAAAGTGCCGTCTATGTTGGCTTGTCCGCCGCGGAAACTCTTAAAGTAATAGCCCTTGCTTATGCCCTCAATCAGCTCCTCAAGTGAATAGTCTCGTGGTGCCATGAACGTGTTACGCATACGAATAATCGGCTCCACACGGAAATCTTCTGCCCTCGCGTTGCCAGTTGGCGCCGCATTAAATTTAGCTGCGGTTTCACGGTTATGCATCAAACCCGCCACAACGCCGTCTTTTATCAAAAGCGTTTTCTGAGCGGGCACGCCCTCATCATCGTACTTGAAAGAGCCAAAAGCGTCGCTTACGGTGCCGTCGTCATAAAAAGTAACCACATCCGAAGCGATTTTCTTTCCAAGATTATTTGCCAACACGCCGCCAGACAACGCCAAATCCGCTTCTGCCAGATGCCCAAACGCTTCGTGCACGAACACGCCCACAACGTTAGATCCGAGCACGACGGGGAAAACGCCGCCTTTAGGCGCTTTAGCCTTTAGCTGGTTCACTGCGCGCTTAGCTACTTTCTCGCCTATAAGTTCAGGTGTTTCCGTGTCAAACAGTTCGTAGCCTGCTGTGGAGCCTATTTCTTCCCTGCTGAAAGTGAACACGCCCTTGCTCATGGCTGAAGCCGTTACCCTTGCCCACACGTAAAGCTTATCTTGTTCTATGTATGTGCCTTCGCTGTTCACGAAGTAGCTGGTGCCCGTTAAATCCAAATAATCCATCGTGCAGCTTTTAACGCGCTTGTCAAAGCCCAAAATGACCTTGTTAACAGATAACGCGGTTTTTATCTTGTCTTCCATGCGAATTTCCAAGGGGTTCTTTTTGGGTTTCATTTGCACATGGTCTTTCACTGCCTTTGCTTCTGCAAGCTTTATCGGCGTTTTCAGCCTTGAACTCGCAGCTTTCGCCATTTTGCACGCGTCAGAAACCGCGCTTGTTAACGCCGTAGTGTTCAAGCATCCGACTGAAGCGAAACCCCACGCGCCGTTCACAAGCACGCGTAACGCTACGCCGTCTTCGATGCCTTGTTTGGCAGCTTCAACCCTGCCTTCTTTCACCGTAAGCATAGTCTTGGCGAGTTTTTGTGCGCGAACCTCCGCGTGGTCAGCCCCGAACTTTTGAACCGCTACGTCGCTTAGCTTGGATAATGCGTCTCTCAAGAGTAACCGTCCTTTCACGCCAAATTAAGTTATGAGTAAACGCTGAAGAGATAAAACCGTTTTGTTTCACTCACGAAAAACAAAAACCGACTAGCCACCACGGCTTACGGTGAAAAAGAAAGAAATTGCTCATGCCTTTTGCATGACGGATTTTATTTGGCTAGCAAAATCGCCTTTGAAGCTTTCAACTTCTGCTCCGCGGAAAGCACTGGCGTTGGAGTAAATGGTATCCAATATTTTGTTTTCAACAGCGTAGGCGCCTGAGCTTAGGAACTCTTCCATTCCCTTCGCGAACGCATCGATTTTTTCCGAAAAATCCCTTTGGCTCCACGAATAGCGCCGCTCTAAATAATGGTACATTAAACGCGTGGCTTCTTTCCCGAACACTTGTGTCAGCACGCGGTCTATGACTTCGAAGACTCGGTTTTCTTCTTTTTTAGACAGTGTTGTCATGGAGTGTTCCCAGCACGGTCTCCAGCGTATTACGACTTAATAAGTATTGTTGATGAACTGTTAAACATGTAAACACGTAAAACACCATCAAAATCCATGATCACCAGAAATCGGTAAGGTTCATTTGTTGAACGCTTCCACCGCGAAGCTTCTCCGCGGCAACAGGTGCTTCCAAAACAAGTTTGCCGTACACGCCGTCGTAGCCAGGAATAACAGTGACGGAGCCAGTTCTGACTTTGACTATGGCGTCAGCAATCTGCTCTTCCACAACCTTGCTCAACGCTTCTTTGGGCGTATTAATTAGCACGGTGTACTCGTCACCGAACTTGGCGATAAGCACATTGTAGATTTTCCACACTGCCTGAGTAGAAGGCGAACTGGCATTCAAAACAGTAGCTATTATCTCTGACAGTGGAAGCAACCGCATAAACCCAGGCACATTCTCAGGCGTAAATCCCTCAGGGCGATCTGCAAGCTCCTCTACCCGCTGCTCCACGCCCTTCGTGAGTTTCCTGCGGCAGACTGGACAGATGCCGCCAAGCTTTTCGGCTTCTCGCGGCGAAAGCGACACGTTACAGTTACGGTGCCCAGTCCAATGGTACTTCCCGTAAGCAGGCTCAGTTTCCACTGTAAACTTGAACCGCGCAGGGTCTTTGCTGCGAATGGCCGCTATTACTGCGGGGTAAGTGATTTTGTCAAGTTCGAAGACGTTGGCTTCTCTGCCGATGCGCCAAGGCCAAAAACTATGGCTGTCACTGTTCGAAACCAACGCGAAACGGTCCAGCCTGCTCAACCGCCAGTTCATCGGCGGGTCAGATGATAAACCCGTTTCTAAAGCGTGTATGTGCCGTGCCATGTCCTGATAGCATTCTTCAACGCTGTCGAAGCCGCTGAAGGCGCCGAACGCGCTGAACCACGGCGTCCAAACGTGAGCGGGAAAAATCATGTTCTCACTTGAAGCCTGCATCACTTCTTCCACCAACTGCGCCGCAGTCATGTTCAGCATAGGTCTGCCGTCTATGCTTAAATCGCCGTATTTGCTCAGTGCTTCGTTAATTTGGACTGCCACGTCAATGTTGGGCGTTAAGATGACGTGGTGAACTTTTTTGTTTTGGTTTGCGACATCAAAGATTGTGCACACTTCTGTCGTCAGCATGAAGCTCACGGGCGAGGCTGGGTTGTTGGCGACCTTGTAGACGCCTATATTGTGCTCTGGAGCTAGGCTTTCTCGTATTTCGTTGAGCCATTTTGGGTGTGTGAAGTCGCCTGTGCCCACGAGGTTTAAGCCTTTGATTTTTGCGAACCGTGCAATTTCTTTTATGCTCATCTGCTGGCTTGTTGCTCGGCTATAGCGACTGTGAATGTGTAGGTCGGTAAACACTTGCATTTTAACGGCGCTCTCCCCACATGTTCAAGAGCTGTTTAAGTGTGCGTTGCTCGTAGTAGGTCAGGTTTCACTTAAAAACCTTCACAACCAACAACATGAGTTCATTTTAAAAAGAGAAAAAGATGGATTATTGGGCGAAGTCGTAGCTTATCTCCGTGATTGTTGCGTTTTCCCAAGTGCCCGTCCACACCACTCGGTACGGTATCGAAGCGCCGCTGTTTGCAGACGTAGCCGAGTAATCCGCAGTAACCTCGTATATTGGATTCTGAACTACGGGGTAGTGAATTGTCACGTTCCAGCCTTGGCTGAGGTACGTGTACGTTTCTGCGCCTAGAATACCATCAGGCGTTGTTCTTCCCCCTGTCCACAATAGGTTATTCATGAACTGCGCTGTCTCTGAATGATTATCCTTCACATACGCCATAACGTCATCGCGGACTTGCTCCTGAATGGAAAGCTCCGGAGGCACATTAAAGCTGATTAGCGCCCAACTTACTCCAGCAACAACAGCCAAGACCACGACAAAGGTCAAGGCAGCTGAAAGTTTCTTATTTGCCAACATTTTTCACCGACTGCAACTAACTCCTAAATTCTATATAGCACTATGCTCTGGAACAAACTGTGCCACTTTTTAGTACAACACGTTCAGCCTGCTATGGGGCAAAGCGAAGACTAAACCGTTAAACGCCTCAACGTTTCCCCCTAAGCCTAATCGTCCACTGCACCAGCGCTTTCAGAAGCTGCTGTGTAAGCCCCCGCGTTACTTCATCAACCAAAGTGCCAGTCGAGTCAAAGCGTTCTTTCGCGTGCGGCATCATCACTTCTGGACGGGCAATCGGATACAGGTCAAGCGCAACAAACACTTGCCGCAAATGATACTGTGCTCGCGCGCCACCTAGTCGCCCTGTCGAAGCACTCATAACAGCAACAGGCTTGCCTTCAAAAGCGTTATCGCCAGATGGCCTAGAAGCCCAGTCTATCGCGTTCTTCAAAACTCCGGGTACAGAATAGTTGTATTCTGGCGTGGCTATCAGGAGTGCGTCTGCCCTGCGGATTTTAGCTTTGAATGTCTTCACTATTGGAGGCGGTTGATTCTCCAAATCTTGGTTGAACGGTGGGATTCCTTCTAAGTCAAAAACCTCCAGTTCAGCGTTTTCGGGCAGAAGTTCTGAAGCGGCTCGCATCAGGGCTTTGTTGTATGAGCCTTTGCGCAGGCTCCCAACGAAACCTAATATTTTCACAGTTTCAACCAAGCCTTCTCACCTTCCTTAATTTTCAACAGAAACTGCATTTCAAATAGAAGGCTATAGCAGATTTAAGTTTTTTACTCATGCACTCGTTCACTCAGCAGTGCTGCCTTCAGAAGCTTTGCCGCTGTCTTCTTTAGACGTGTCCACGTATTTCGCGAAACGTTTCTCCCAGTCTACTTTGAACATGATGAGGAACACGATGACCATGAGGACTAACGCGATTATTATGCCGATTAACGCGGACATTCCTTCGCCTTCCACGCCGAAGAGGTCTCTGATGATTTGCAGGGACAACCTACCGCTGTAAGCTATTATGAGATTAGACGTGAATTTGCCCAGCAAAGCGGGAATAAACGCTCGAAGCAGACCGTAACGCATGATGCCGAGCGGAATAAACAGCAAATCGTCGGGAAGAGGCGTTAAAGCAAAAATAAAAATCACTATTGGACCGAACTTCTTGAACAGCTTCGTTAAGAAATCCATTTTTTTCTTGTATTTTTCGCCGATGACTTTTCTGCCTCCGAAGCCGATTAGGTACCCAGAGAATTCGCCGATTGCAGCGCCTATGCCAGACGCAACTGCAATCCATAGCGGGTCAAAAGCCCAGTTGCCTCCAATTCTGAGACCACTGAGAGTGAAGATGACAACTGTGTAAGGAATCGGAATGAAAACTGACATGGCTCCAAGCAAACTGATGAGAAATATCCCCAAGTACCCATACTGAAGCGCAAAATTACTCATCCAGTCAACAATGTCTTGAAGCTGCAAGAGGGCACCAAGCCTATTGGTTGAATTATGATGTTAAGTAGACTTAAAGAAACTTGTGATTTCCCGAGAATTGGATTTTGTCTCCGGCTTTCGCTTTGAATTTTTCAGCGGCGCTGCCTTGGTTTAGGGAGATTTCAAGATAACCGTGGCTTCCGATAAGCGCTAAGGGCTCCTGAGGCTTGGCTTCACCGTAAGCCCTGCAGAACTTCAATTTCAACTCTTGAGCTGACAACTTGACGTTAACCATGCCTGTAATGCTGATGCGCGATACGTCTTTCTCGCTTATGTTCGTGATTATATTGCCAAAGTTGTCCACATGCAAAACTTCGCCAACCAGCACGCCTTCTCTCAGCGTAACCTTTGCGAAATCAGGCTTAGCAGCATCACGGATTTCAGGTCCAAACTCCGCGGGGGCGACGCCGTTGGCTAGGTGCGCTGCAGCGGGCGCGAAAACGTCTCTGCCGTGGAAAGTGCTGGAAACCTGCGCCAGCATCAGCCGCGGATTGGTTATTTCGCGGATGCTGCATGTGCCTTGTCGCTCCGCGGCTAAGATTAGCAGACCGTTATCTGGTCCGATGAAGAAGCCGTGCTGCGTTTGAAGCAGTATGGGTCGCCTTCTGGTGCCAACGCCAGGATCAACAACCGCTACGTGAATTGTGCCTTCGGGAAAGTATGGAGCAGCAGAAGCTAAAACGTAAGCGCCCATGCGTATGTTGAACTGCGCGATTTCGTGTGTTACGTCGATTATTGTGGTGTCTGGGCTTAGGCTGAGGATTGCGGCTTTCATCTCTGCTACGTAGGGGTCTTTCAACCCGAAGTCTGTGGTTAGCGTGATTATTTTTGGCGTTTTTTAGCCTCCGTGTACAACTGGTACAAGAACTACTTCATCACCTTTCTGCAGGGTTGTTTCTAAGCCTTTTAAGACGCTGATTTCTTTGCCGTTCACGAGTATAAGCACGTTCGGTCGGGGGTCTTCAAGCTGCGGGTCGATTAGGCTTTGCGTGAGCGCAGGCACTTCTTCAGTGACTTCACTAATTAACTCCTTTATGGAAACGGTGCCTTTGCAGTTCAAGGCAAGTTCGCTTTTGCCTGAGACGTGACGCAGAGGACCGACAAACTTTACGGTTATAGTCATTTTCGCACCAGCTTTCAGTTTATAGAAGGATTATCACTGATATATCGTTAACATCTGTTCTGGGTTTGTGCCAAGTGTTTAAGGCGTGTTTGAGGCTTTTAAGGGCTGAGGTTCTTTGGCTTTTTGTGTGAGCTTTGTTTTTTGCGTTTAAAAAGTTGCCTGTTGAGTTTTTCCTGTTGGGCTTCGTAAGCTAAAACTAGCGTGGTTTAGTTTTTTGTTCCTTCTTCGGTCAGTGTTTCCACGATGTCTGCGGCTATCTGAACCAGAGTGCCGGCTTGTTTCATCATTGCTTCGCCGTTTACTTCTTCCAGCTGTGACAGCTGCTGGACGGTTTCTTCGATTTGTATGAGAAAGCGGAGGATTGCGTCGTCTATGGGTTGGGGTTTTCCTGCTTCGTCGCGTATGAGGATTTCTATAAATGCGGGTTCGCCTAGGCTGTAGTAGATGGCGTTTCGGGCTTTTCTGATGGCTTCCAGCGACAGGCTAGGCGCCATATACGGCATTTTCTGCGCTGCTTCTAGTTCTGCTTTTGCTTCGCGCAGGTATCTTAGTGCCCAGCCTTTTCTGTACTCATCCATCATATAAGCTTCCCTTCCAGCTTAAGCTTCCAAGTTTGGGTTTTCTTCTTCTAAGTTTTCGTTTGCTGCGGGGGTTTCTTGCGAGATTGTGCGTGTGATGTATCCTGCGATTTGGTTTCTTACCTTTGTTGTGGCGCCTTGCGTGAGCGCATCAACTGCGTGCTTGTTTTCATCAAAGTTGTTGGAGAATTCTTTTGGAAAACGTTCCATTAGTTCGTTGGCTAATCGTTTGATTTGTTCCGTTTTTACTTTTCCCAAGTGGTGGACTCCTCTGGTATTTATCATTCGTTAACGCTTGAAGCGTAGTAACTCATAGGCGTGTAGGCTTAATTTAAGGTTGCGCCTTGCACGTTGAGGTTAGCTTGAAACTGGGTGCGGATTACGCCAGTTTTATGTTGAAGAAGTGTTCGAAGTTTTTGGCGATTTGCTCCGCAGCATCAGCCACAGCGATTTGTTTGACTTCAGCTACGCCTTCAACCACCGCGCGTATGAATGAGGGCTTTGTCATTTGCCCGTTGTAGGGTGCTTTTCGGTAGGTTACTGGTCCATCCGTTTCAGTTAAGAAGTTGGTTAGAGGTACTTTTTTTACGATTTCGCGGATGCCATTGGAGTAGGCTACTGGTGGTCCATCAGTGATGAGGTATCCGTGGTCTACGGCTTTGTACAGTGCGCCTATGGGGTGGCTGAACCAGTGCAGCAGCACGCGTTTGAGGTTGTAGGATGGGAGCATGTCTACGATTTGGGCGGTTGTTCCGCGTGAATGGATTATCACTGGAAGCTCAAGTTCCTCGGCTAGGTGGAGCATTTCGTTGAAGACCTTTAGTTGTTCAGCCCATATTGCTTCGTACTTGTAGTCTAAGCCGATTTCGCCTATGGCGACTACGGTTTTTTTCTGGTGTTGTTGGCGGATTAGCGTTAGTGTTTCTTCAAGCTCATTTTCTTTGAGCACTTTTACGTTCCAGGGGTGAATTCCCAACGCAGGGTAAACCAGGCGTGGGTACTTTTCGGCTAAGCGCAAGCCATCTATGCTGGTTTCTAGGTCCATGGCGTTTGAAACTAAAGCTACGACATCAGCGTTTTTTGCGTCTGCTATTAGCTCTTCGGTGTGTCCAGCGTATTCTTTGTCGGAGAGGTGGATGTGCGCGTCAACCAGTTTCATTCTTCAGTCCTTCAGGCTGAAGTTATATTTGGGGTTTATTTTTAAATTTTCTTTTTTATGTGAATCAGCCGCATGTTAAGCTGCGTTTTAGAGGAGTAAAGAACAAAAAAGGTTAAATACAGCTTTAAAAAGAAAAAGAAGCTACGGAGTGTCTTTATGACCGATTTGGAAATAGCTGTTGCTCCCATGCACAGATTGTGCAAGAAAGCGGGAGCCGACAGAGTAAGCGAAGCTGCAGCGAAAGAGTTGGCTAAGGCGTTAGAGGAAATCGGCGTTAAAATTGCGAGAGAAGCCTTGGATTTTGCCATGCATGCTGGAAGGAAAACAATCAAAGCCGAAGACATTGAAATCGCCGCGAAGAAAGTAATGGGCAAATAATTTCCCTCTTTCTTTTTTGTTTCGCACGCACGCGGAACTAGCACTGTGTGCAGTTTATAGCCCCCTTATTTATAGTTGCTTTATATAGTTCTGCGGAAGGCTTTGCGAGT
>CAZYUQ010000033.1:0-12200 GCA_964650565.1 uncultured Candidatus Bathyarchaeia archaeon
GCGCAGACCACTCGTGCCAGCCTTGCCAACGCTTCAGCACGCGTTTTTCCGCGTCCATCCGCCGTTTCAACTGTGTACTCCTGTTCTGAAATATTGCCTAAAACCAAGTGAACGTCACCTGACTGAGCAAACAGTTCCGAGGAAACAGTCGCCACGCCACCTCTAAGCGGCATAGAATGCACTATGGCAGCGATGTTTGTCCGTAAGCTTCCCGTGTACACGAGTTCGCCGTTCATGAGCTTCTCCAAATCTGTTTTGCCCAATGCTGAAACGTGCCCGTCAACAACGGGGATTATGCTGGTGCTTGTGCTGCCCACATCAATTACAATACAGTCCTTAACGCGCTGGGCAACCATCCAGCCTGTAGCTGCCCAATTTGCCGCGGCAACCTTAAGCGGCTCCGCCTGAGCCTCAGCAACCGGCTTCAGCGCTGCGTCCACGTCTAAAACGAGAATCTGCGTGGCTGGAAAGGCTTTGGCTACATGCTTTAGTATGCGGTTGACGCCTTCGCGCTTCGTGCGATACGCGTCAGATAGCTCTGCCGTCATGGTAACGCCCACGCAGTCAAGCTTCACAGAACCGCTAACCCTTTGCCTAAGCACAGACAGCACATCGCCGAGTTTTTCGGGGCTTTTCCAAACTGGAAAATACTCCATTGCAGTTTTGAATTCGCTAATTGAGCCGTTGTCTGTTTTTACGTATGCGGCTTTGGTGTTGGCGCCTCCGATGTCGAAGCCAAGTACGCTCACCACGATGGTTACCCTCCTACGCGTATTATGCTACGAAGATGCTTTTTAGCTTCATGGAGTTCCGCTTGCGTCTCTTTCAACGTGGTGCCGCTGGATAAGACTAACGTGCATGCTGCGTCATTACCTGTGACAGGAAAAGGTGGCGAAACCACGCTGTTCACGCTGTAAGTTATCTGCAATGTCTTAATCGTTGGCTTAGAAGTGTTCACTTTCGAAAAGACCGCATAACCTCTGATTTGGTTACTTTCAGGAAGTTCATTCTCAAGAGCAGTGTTGACTATTGCTTGAGCAAGATTAAAACCCGCAACTTTCCTCAGTCCCACATAGGACACGGTTAACCGCGGATTAACCTCCATCACCACAACTTCTTTCTCCGTTAAAACTAAGTCAACGCCAACGTAGCCCCTGAGACCCTGAAACGCCTTCACTACAGTTTCTACTGCGGCAAAAGCTTCACGTTTAAGCGGGCTACCGAAGGGAACTTGCCCGCCGTTGTACGTTGAAGCCGCCTCAGGCGTCATCAAAGAAACATCTTGTTTGTTCAAGCTGACAGCCGACGCCTCGGTGCCCGTGGCAAATAAGCTGACGCTAACGGGTGTACCGCGGATTAACTCTTGAGCCACGAAATGCTTGCTTGCTGATTCGCTATTGGCTTTGGTGACTGCGCCTGCCACTTGTTGCTCATCATTAACAACGCTTAATCCTGCACAGCCAACACCGTCCACAGGTTTAATTATCAACGGAAAGCCTAAACTGCCGCGAACAAGCCGCGTGATTTCCGCCGCGTCCCCAGAGGCGTTAAAAATTAACGTTTTGGGCGTAGACAACCCCATTTCCTTCACGCGCTTAAGCACGGCTGCTTTATCTGAGACAGCGCTGATGGCGCTGGCGCGGCAATTCAACGACGACACGCCTGCCTGCTCAATGCCTGCCACAAGCGACTGCAACACTTGGTTGGATTCAGGCGCAACTATGTACGTGGCATCCGCGGCTTCAGCAAGCTTCGGTATAGCCCGTTCAGCATCGCGAAAAGAAGCAACAGCCACTATGTAGTCGGCTTCCAGAGGTGGGTTCAATGCCGCTAGACGCGAGTCCAGCACCGTAGTCACGGAGTGCCCTGCAGCTTTGAAATCTGCAACTATTGCCCGTAGCATGCTGAATCCCTCGCTTAAGATGCTGACTGGAAGTGGCTTGTCGGCGAATCCGCCTCCAGATGCGTACTCGTAAACTAGCAGCCTCAAACTGTTCAACTCACCAAAGCGTTGAAAAGAGTGTTGCCTTAAAACTTTTGCTAAAATCGCTATGCTTGCGTTTTAGTTATCTCGCTTAATACATCAAGAAACTCGGTTATGTGCCGTTTCTTCACGTGAGGCATCACTATGAGTCTGACGCAGTCAAGCCGCGGCACGTAAGAAACAAACCATCCGCGCTGCCACAACACTTCTGCTAACAGCTTCGAGTTTGAACTGCGAAAAGCAACTATGTTCAACGATGGTTCGGTTACAAGTTTGAAGCCTTGCGCTTTGAGTCCAGCAGATAAGTGCTTGGTCAACCTGAGGCAACGATTAACAGTCTTGGTGAACCCTTCGTGTCCTAAAGATTCAAATACTGCCCAAGTTGCCGCAACCGAAGCCCCGCTTCTTGTGCCCACAAAAGTGTATTGGGCATCTTCCGTCAAGTAGGGCGTCTCCGTTTTAATGTACGCTAAGTATGTGCTGTCTCGAAATAGTATTCCGCCTGCGGGCACCGTTGCCAACCCCATCTTATGCGGGTCAACAGTTATGGATTTCACGCCTTCCAAACGGAAATCAAACGCGGGTGCAGCCTTGAGAAATGGGACTATGAGACCGCCAAACGCGGCGTCCACATGCAAACAAACCCCATGCTCTAAGGCAATTTCCGAAAGCGTGTCAATCGGGTCTACTGCGCCCAGTTCAGCGGTGCCTACAGTGCCAACCACAGCAACGGTGTTCTTGCTTAAGCACTGCTTGACAGAGGCAGGGTCAACCCTAAATGAACTGTCTAAACTTGCTTGGACGGGCTTTATCCTCAGCAAACTGCATATCTTGTTGAAAGAAAAATGCGTTGACTGCGGCAGTACCACTTCGGGGTTGCTGACGTTAGCCCTGTTTCTCGCCGCTAAAAGCGCCAGCAAATTCGCTTCAGTTCCACCTGAAACAATAAACCCTACGCTGTCTTCACCGTGCAGAAGCGCCGCCAATTGCCCGATAACTTTCTTTTCCAGCCGCTGCGTTCCCGGAAACAAGCCTGCATCGCCCAAATTTGAGCTTAAAAACAGCTTATGCGCGTTTTTTGCTGCTGGGTGCGGCTCAGTGCACATCGAACACAAAATGCGACCATCGCGGTACTTCAGGTCTTGCTCGCAAATGCGCCTCAGCTCAGCCAATACTGCTTTGCGGCTTCGCCCTTTCGTTCGCACAGTAAAAACTCCTCAGGTTTCTAAGCTTGCGTGTGTCTCGATGCACCGTGCGGTCTCAACAAGTGCCTGCACGTTTTCTCGCGTTATCCTGCCGTGAACTCGGTCTCCGCTGGTGCACGCGGCGCCCCTTAAGCCCATGATGTCCGCGCCTAAAGCGCAAACTATAGCTAAATCTTCTTTTCGTAATGAACCCGCAAGCGCCACCTTTAAGCCATACGCGTGAGCAGTGCTGACGAAACTTCTAAGCTGGTCGGTTGTGAGATAATCAAATAGGTTTTTGCCGTCTTTAACTGCCGTGTCAATCATCGCCACATCAGCTTCCGCCTCACGGGCTATTTCAGGCACAAGCAAAGGGTCTACCGCGTGTATTCTCTCGGCGTCAGCGTACCCCGTAGCCACCACTTTAACCGTAGGGTTGCAGTCTTTAACTGCTTTGGTGACGCTTTGCATGAGGTAAACGGCTTCTTCTTTGGTTTTTACGCCGTAGAGCCCAACTTTAACGTAGTTCACGCCTGTTGTTGCCGCGCCTAGGGCAGCCAGAGCTACGGTGCAGGGCAGGTTAGGTACGTCGCCTATGGCGCAGCTTACTTCAATGTTTGCGGGGGTGATTTTTCTGATTCGCTTTATTATCCATGGGAAACTGGCGCCTAATGCGCCTTCTTTCGGGTTTTTAACGTCTATTATGTCTGCGCCGCCTGCAACGGCTTCCGCGGCTTCTTTTTCGTCTGCTGGGCTTATGAGTAGCTTCAATTTGGGTCATATTGATGCGGAATTTCATTGCCTTTAAAGCTTTTGCTGAAAATGGTGCTGTCGCTGAATCTGGGTTGGGCTGAGTTAAAAATTGCTAGTCAAGCCCGCATCTAGGCTGCTTCGTCTACGTTTTCTACGTAGCAGGAAATAAGCCGCTGACACCGCTGTAACTATGCTGACTATTACTGTTATTATCACTATTAGCGGTATGAGCAAAAATTGTGTTTCCCAGTTCCATGTGAGGCTTGAAGGCTGGTCTATCGTGAATTGCACGCTTGTTGCTGCTCCGGATGCTGAAACGCTACCAGAACCTGCCCAGCCTGTGCAGCTATGCTGGGTTACGATTATGCCTGCTACGGGTGAATCCACTGAAGCTGTTATGCTTGTGCCCGCGTCAAACCAGCCGCTCAACGGCGTAGGCGTGCCATAAGGCGAATTCACCGTCAGCATATACTGCTGGGTCCAAGAAGCTGCTTCCGTGACGGCGCTGTTCATTGTTACTTGGGTGGAGTTGCTTGTTCCTGTGTAGTTGCCCGTGCCAGTGCCCGTCCACCCGTTCCAAATGTACCGTTCGCTTTCTCCAGTTGATGGTGCAGTTGTGGAAATGTCCACTGTGGCTCCAGCGTCGTACCATCCGCTGCTGGGGCTGATTGAACCAAAATTCGTGGTCACTGTTAGGTAGTATTGGGTTTTCCAGTTTGCTGTTGCTGTTTTCGGGCTGTTCATGGCTATGGCGTTTGAGGACGAAGCTGTGCCTGAAGCGTCGCCGCTCCAAGAAGCGAACGTGTGTTGCGTGTCAGCGGTTTCAGTTACGGTTGACGGGGACACTGTAGCAACCACGGAGGCGCCTGAATCGTACCAGCCTGCGCCGCTGGCAGTGCCGTAAGCCGTGGACGTAGTCAAATAATACTGGGTTTTCCAGTTGGCTGTAGCGGTTTTCGCCTCGTTCATGACGATTTCATCGCTGGTTAACTGTGTTCCAGACGCGTCATCTCCCCATTCAGTGAACACGTATTGAACTCCGTCGCCGCCTGAGACTGTTCCAACCGGCAGAACCGCGTGTGCTGTAGCGTCTGCATCGTACCAGCCGTCTCCGCTGGGCGAACCGTAAGCCGAGTTCACGGTCAAATAGAACTGTCTTTGCCAGCTAAAGTCTATCATGTGTGCTGCTTCTACGCTGGTGAAAGTGTAGGCAGTTCCAGCTGTAAGAGTGCCCCCGTCAATGCGGTAGCCTGCGCAAACCCACTGGCTAGTGTTGGCTATGACTTCTGCTGGGCTACTGACCGAGGCTGTGAATTCCTCGCCTTGGTTCACCCACGCTGAGGTAGCCGCTGCGTCATGTGCGCTGTTAACTTGAATCCAAAATTGTTTTATCCAATTGAACGTTATCGTGTGTGCTGCTTGTATGTTGCTGAACGTGTATGTGGTGCCCGAGTTGGTTGTGCCGCCGTCAATGTGGTAGCCTGTGCAGACCCATTGCTGGGTGCTTAGCACGGTTTCTGTTGGGCTTGTTACTGAGGCTGTGAAGCTGCTGCCTTGATCTGCCCACTGTGAAGCTGTTGGCTCGCCGTGACTGCTGTCTACCGTGATGTAGTATTGTGTTTTGTAGGTGACTGTGAAGGGGACGTCTGATTGTACTGTGAAGGCTGTTGTATCTGTTGTTGCGTACCTTTGCGTGGCGGAAACGTAAATGGGGTTATCAATCGTTATTGTTGTTCCTGAGTCCACGAGGTCTGAGAAAGTGTTTGCCGCGATGCTGCCTGTTTTGGCGACGCCGTTCTGAATGTAGTGCACCACGTTGGAGGCGTTAGGCATGCCGGGCGTGTTTAAAGTCACGTTTACTGTGCCTTCACCTTGGCTTGATAGCGTGAAGGTGCCGCTTCCCGTGGTTTCTGTTGCTCTCTTCACGACCAAATAGTACGTTCCAGTGTATGAGGCTGTTACCCAGAACTGTTCTGTTCCGCCAGTAGTTGCATTGATGCTTTTCGCCACTATTACAGGCTCGCCGTAAGCAGTGCCCGTTGAATCGTAAAGGTACAAATCGTAATCGGCTCCAGCTGGAACGTTAAGACTGAAGCTGTATTTGCTTCCGGCGAGGAGCTGGACGTTTCTTGCCCATGCCAGCTTTTGCCCGAGAACAGAAATGTCCGCGAGCGTGGGCGGCATGCCCAACGTATCTGTCACCACGGTTCCGACCGTATACGAGTTCAAGACGGCGTCTACGGCTACATCCAAGTTTACTCTGCCGTAACCTTCGTGAACATCTTTTTCACCACGGTTCAGTGTCGGCGACGTGAATGAGCCTTCCCCTTCTCTGAGGTTGGGGTATGTTTCAGTGGCTGTCATCAGCAGAAGCATTTTGGGCTGTAAGGCTTGGTTTCGTGTCCAGTTCCAGTTGGCGTACCCGCCCATGGCTTGGATTATGATTTGGGCGCAACCAGAAATGACGGGCGCCGCCATTGAGGTTCCCTGCATTGGAGCGGAGTCGTTAGCCTGAATGTCCGCGAATCCTCCGTCTGCATCGTTATAATTTGTGTCTGCGCTAAACAAAGGCGTAGCATAGTGGCTGCCGCCAGGCGCAGTGATGTCGGGCTTGATGGTGTTGCCCGTGTACGAGGTGCCGCCTTGGCTGCTGTAGCCGGCTACGTTGTCAAACTGGTTCATGGCTGCTACGGTGATAGCTTCGTCCACGGAAGCAAGTGAATATATGTGGTTGCCTCCTGACTCTTCGTTTCCTGCTGAAGCAACAACGGTTACTCCGCTGTTCACTAGATTCCGCACCGCTGAGTCCACTGAAGGTACTTCGTCGTCAAAGCCTATGCTCATGCTTGCGACAGTAATGTGGTAGGTCATTTTGTTTGAGATTATCCAGTTTATGCCGTTGATCAGGGCTGTGGTTGTTCCTGAACCTGCGGAATTCATGACTTTGACGCCGACCAGCTTTGACTGGGGCGCTACGCCTGTCCAAGCTGAAAAACCATCCGATGGCGCCATATAAGGCCATGATACTGTGTAAGCGACGTAGACGTTCCCCAGTCCCGTTATCGGCAATGTTATGTGGTACATGTTGTAGCCCCCTGAAGGAGTTGCAGTGATATTGTATGTTAACGAGTAGAACGTGTTTTGGCTGGGTGTGCTCACAGAAGCTACTTGGCTCCACGACCCAACGTCGAGAGTTTTGTCGCCATAATAGAGTCGGAGCGAGGATAACCTAGCTGTGCCAGTTCGTGTCCACTTCACATTAATTGTTATCATGCCCGTTTTGTTCACCATCATACCTCCACCGAACCATTCACCCCCTCCGGAAAACTTGTTTCCAAAGGTGGCTGTGGCGCTTCCGAATTCGTCTACGCTGAAGAATCCGTCTCCCGCAACTAACCCGGCAACGTGCGAGCCGTGTCCATTATCGTCAATTGGCGAAGTAGTGGAGCTTACCTTGTCGGTCCAGCCGACTATTTTCTTGGAGAAATCTTGGTCGCCGTATCCAGGCGCGAAGTCCACATGCGAAGCGTCTATGCCTGAATCCACAATTGCGGTTGAGGCGTAGGGGTCTCCTTGCAGCCCCAGAGTGTTCCACACGTAAGTTCTAGCGCCCACCTGCTGCGCTGCGTAAGCAATACTTGCTTTGCCAACAGCTTCCTTCTCAACCAGCAACACGTTAGGGCATTGCTGAGTGAACAGTGCAACCGAGTTGTACGGTATCATGCCGCCGAATCCGTAGAGGGCTTCTGTCCACGGAGGCGTTGTTAAGTATCCGCCTGAAAACATGAAGGCAGCGGCGTCTTGCGTGGTTGGTGCATTGTTCAGCATGACCGTTACGTTCACGTAATCTTGTGCTGTGCCGTTTGCTGTTTTATCCGCTATTTCTTGGTCTAGGCTGTCTGTTATGCTGTTGTTGTTTTGGTCTATCCCTGCTGGCTTCCAAACTGTGGGCGTGAAAGAATCCGCTTGTTCCGAGCCGCTTGTAGCGGGGTTTTCCGCGTGCACTTTTGTTGGGCTAAACATTAAGGCAGAGAACGCGGCAGCTATCAGGAGCATGACAAAAACTGTCCAGAGTGTAGCAGTTTTTTTGTCCGTTTTTCTCTGCCTCTTTTTTTCAGGTTTACTGTGGAGTCTGATGTCTTAACAAATGCATAAAACTTATTTAAGTTAAATGAATTGAGACTAACGCTAAACTTTTCTGTTAGTTGCCCATAAACAGAGCAGAGAGGCTAACGCGTTGAGGGTCATTCCAGTCATCGACATTTTAAACGGCGTTGCAGTTCACGCTGTCCGAGGCAGAAGAAGCGAGTATCAACCACTCAAAAGCGTACTGTGCGCATCTGCAGACCCGTTAGATGTTTCTTCAGCGTTTAAGGCAGCGGGCTTCAGCGAACTCTACGTGGCAGATTTAAATGCAATTATGGGCGGTCACCCGAATTACTTGGTTCTAAAGCAGATAGCAGACACAACCGGGCTTAGGCTTATGGTGGACGCGGGAACAGCAGACCTTGAACGAGCAGAAAAACTGCTTAACAGCCACGTTTCAAAGGTTATAATTGGAACGGAAACCTTACACAGCATAAGCTTTCTGAAAGATGCAGTTGCTGCTGTCGGAAAAGAGCGTGTTGCCGTCAGCCTTGACTTGAAAGGTGAAAAAGTGCTTAGCAGATTTGAACTTGGCAAACTCGGCAATCCCCTATGCATACTGCAGGAGATACAGAAAGTAAGTGTGGACCAAGTTATCCTGTTGGATTTGGCTAGAGTAGGCAGCAGCGAAGGCGTGAACATGCCTCTTTTGAAGGAAATGTTGAAAAATCGAAAGCTTAAACTGTTTGTCGGTGGCGGAGTGAGCGATACAGCGGACTTGCTGGCATTAAAAAACGTGGGTGTGTCCGGCGTGTTAGTTGCCACGGCTTTGCATTCCGGAAAAATCACGTTGGCAGATCTGAAGCAGGCTGATTTGCTTTCGTAGATTATTCCCGAGCAAGTGATACAGCGGAAGGGCGTGTGTTCGCGAAAATGGCTAAGGACATGCCCAAAACAATTTCAAATCAGCCCTGAATGCGCTGAAAACAAAAGAAAAAAAGACTGCACAGGGTTTCTGCATGTGTGTTTTGCCTTGATAGAAAGTATTATATAACAAATGGAATGAATGATGCAGTAAGAGGGAGATAGGAAAATGTCAACAGACTCTAGCAAACTCGCAAGCCTAAAGACGTACATGCTGATCGCCTTCATCTTCAACATACTCGCCATAATCGGTTTTGTAATCTACGGAATATGGGACATTTATGCTGGCGCCACCGTATCAAGCTACTTAGGAGGCTACTGGGGTTATGCCGCTGGCTGGGGCACAACCACGATAATTGTGGGCGTCGTCATGTTAGTTATCGGAGGGATAGCAGCATGGATATTCTTAACGAGAGTGAACCCAATGTACAAAGCAGCCAACACTGGCAACGTAGCTACACTGAAGGCTCTCAACAACATGATGTGGGCAATACTAGCGCTCATCTTCGCAGGTGTTCTCCCGGGTATTATGCTGCTAATCTCGTTCGGTCCAATAAACGAACTTGGTCAAGCGCCGCCACCTCCACCACCAATGTAAATGACCAACATCTGATGTTGCGAGAAGATTCAACTTCCCTTCTTTTTTACTCTGCTCTTACTTGCAAGTTTTTTAGCCGAATAAAAAAAGCATTATAAGTTTTGTTAATCTACGAGTATATAGTTAAGGATGTGGTGATGAATGCGTCTTAAGGATGAAACCGTTTTGGCTATAGGTATGGTGTCTATGGCTTTAGGCATATTGATTGGTCGGTTCCTACATTTTGAGTACTTAGGCTTCTCAGTTACCGATTTTGCGGAAGGCGTTCTTGTTGGCTTATCGCTGGTGATGAACATCGCCTATCTGGTGACGAAGAGGCAGCAACGGAGTTAGCCGCTGGTGAAAACTCCGGTGGTTGTGCCGTCTAAGGAGGAAAAAGATTTACCCTAGAACAAAAAATAACAAGCAGTACTATAGTTGGAGCGCGACAAGCCAAAATGAAAATAAGCATTATTGTTCTCGCAGCCTTCGCTTTGGTTGCCTTGGTTTCTTGTACCGTGTTATACACGGTTTGGCAACTCCAATTTAGTCCAGTCGTGGCTGAAGACAGGGAAACGCTGTTCCAGATTTCGCCGTTCAACACTTTTGCTCTAGGCAATTACGATGGCGACTTCACGTACGGCGAACTGGCAGAGCACGGCGACTTCGGAATAGGCACGCTTAACGGGTTAAACGGCGAAATGATTGCTTTAGACGGCGTTTTCTATCAAATTCCAGTCAGTGGCATGCCTAGGCAAATAGGCTCCAGTGAAAAGACGCCTTACGCGACTGTTACGTTCTTTGAGGCAGATCAGACACGCCAAGTTGCCGACGCCTTGAACTACTCTGAGCTGAAAACGTACATTGACGGATTGTTGCCCAGCGAAAACGCGATTTACGCTATCGAAGTCCACGGCTTTTATGATTACGCTGAAACCCGAAGTGTGTCGCTACAGATTAAGCCTTACCCTGCGCTTACGGAAGCGGTGAAAAACCAGACGGTCTTCACACTGAGTGATGTGGCTGCGACTGCGGTGGGCTTCTGGTTTCCAACAAGCATGGATGGCGTGGACTTTACGGGATACCACTTGCATTTGATTACTGATGACCACTGTGGCGGCGGGCACTTGCTGGATTGCATCGTGAGCAATGCCACTATTGAGATAGACCAAACGAATACATTTAATCTGATGTTGCCGTGAATGGATTATTTGCTGCAGAACTGTTGAGAGCGGTTTGGTTGTAACCTGTCTTGGGGCTTGGTGCCTTTGACAGACAAGAGGGCAGTGGCTGGGTGTTGTGTGCAAGTTCTGAGACGCGCAAGTGCTTTTCTTAGCAAAACCTGCTATTGGCGAAGTGGCTAGTCATGACTCAGGAAGCATCCCCAACAGAATCTCCAGTTGCAGAACTGAAAAGCGTAGAAAAAAAGCAGCGCAGCATCGAAGAAATAATGGAGTCTCTTAGAGACGCTGGGCTGAGCAGAAGAAGCTCCGTGTTGAATACGAGAAGAAGAAGCAGGCTACAATTGTGGAGATGCAGCGTTTAGAGAAGGAAATCGCGAGCAAAGAAACCGACGGTTCATTAGAGGCGCGGCAAAAGGCAACGAACGCTCTGGCAAACGCAGTGCAAGCACTTGTCCAACGAAAAACCACATCATCACAGTTAAGTGTGTCTTTGGTTTCCCGAGGTGCTTAACCGTAGTTGTATAGAGCAAACGAAGCGCGTGCAGCTCGGGAATAAACGTGAACAGTTGGTTTATGGGAGTATGACTGCTTTTGGATAGTCTTTGCCGCCTGTCGAGTGTAGTTTAATTTCAAGTGTCATGCCTGAGATCCACGGAGTACCCGTAGTATCAGCAGGTAAGCTGATTGTTGTACAGTTTGCTTCTCCTGGATTCATCACGATTGTTGTGGCGTTACACCATGGTTCATAACCAGTATATGCAGTCGCGGGCTTTCCGTTGTAAAGTATCTGAGTGTCCGTAATCGTGGCTGTTGCTGATCCAGTGTTCTTCATATTGAGCGTTAGCGTGAAGTTTCCGTCGCTTTCTGTATCAGCGTATGCAGTTAAGAATTCTACTTTTTCGAATTTTGTGAATGAGCCGCCCAGTCCAAGGAGCCAGTATACTGCGGCGATGGACATGGTGATGGCGATGGCGACTATGATGATCGTTGCGATGACGGGGCTGACTGCTTTAATGCATCGTCTAAATGATTTCACCTTTGTCTTTCTCCACGTCTCAGACTGGTATGTTATCGGAACGACCAATTTAAATATTATAACTTAATACGCGATATTGAGTATGTGTACAACACAACTACAACAAAACAACATATACCGCGCGATTTGACCTGTCACCGCCTGGAACGTGCGTGGCGAAGCGGACGCGACACCGAGCTTTCACTTGAGATATACTGTCAATCTTGAGAAAATTTCTAAATAGCATTTTCTTGCGCAACGTTTGGCTTTTTCAGAAACTTTTGTTGTTTGTGGGCTGGTGTGTTGGTTGTAACCCGCCTTTTGTTTTTTGTGGCATTCAGCTAAGCGGGCTACCCGCGCCTTCAGGTAGATTCCTCATCGGCGTCTGTTTGCCCTTTCCACTTGCAGGACAGCCGTTTCACCGCTTCCACAAGGCATTCACTCAGCAACTTAACATGCCTCATCTTCACGCGCCAAGTGGACGTTCCGTTTC
>CAZYUQ010000034.1:0-12136 GCA_964650565.1 uncultured Candidatus Bathyarchaeia archaeon
GGGCTATAGACTGCACCAAGCACAACAGCACAAGCCCTGTACCGTAGCCTAAATTTCCTGAGATGCAAAAGTGCTTTTCTCGTAACTTCGCTTTCTCATGAAAGCTATAGTAGCCAAAACCAGAACGATTGCACTAAGCGAAACCGTAATCGAAACAAAACTTATCCCGATAGGCGACAAACCCAAAAACAAACCCGCCAACCCAGCTAAACCAAAACTCAACGCCACCGACAACACAGCCTCCTCTATCAAATCAAGCCTGTTCCCCTTCAAAAACAAAACATTAACAAGACAATAACCAGGCAAAACCGTGACAAACACGAAACCAAACACGTAACGGAAAACCACAACCGGCGAATCAACGGAAACAACATAAACAATAAGCATTGTCAAAAGCGTAAACAAAACGACAAACCCAAACCACCGTTGCGCCTTCACCGTTAAACCTTCAACACATTCTTTTCTTATAATAGACTTAAAAAAAATAAAGGAAGGGAGATTTAGAGGAAGACCTTGTAAATCGGATGCGTTTCCTCTAATGGTCTAATGTCTAACTCAGACATCGCAGATGACACGTAAGTGTCCACAATCGCAACTGCCGGAAACACCCAGTCTGCCTGTTCTGCAGGCCCGAACATAAGCCAGTCCGCGCCCATCACCTGCATTATAGTGTTAGTAGCAGTAACACAGCCTTTCCTGAACTGCTTCTCGAAATTAGCCTTCACCCAGCCCATCGTGGTAACAACGTTTCCAGTGCCTAATCCTGTGGGATGACCAAACTTCCCTTTAATCAGCGGTATTGCCCTGACTGCAGTGCCCATGTCTGGAGCAAACGCGGGAATAGCCGTGTCAATCAATGGCTTCGTAATTCCAGCTTTGTCAGCCATAGCTAAAGCTTCGTCCAGAACCTTCATTTTCCCGTCTAAACTGTTGTCTTTAGGATTATCAGCGAGCACTATGGACATTTTGATTCCGCTCTCTTTCAGCTTCGCCAACTCCGTATCCGTAACGCCCTTGTAAACCGAATTGTACAAGCAGTTATCCTGAAGACCCATTTTGTTAACCATCTCAGCAGCCGCCATACGCGTCCTCGGACTCATCGCATCCAACATCATCGGAGCATCGCTGTGCGTGGAAACGAAATCAATGTACTTCGAGAAAGCCTCTTCTGTGGTTCCAACAATGTCAAAAGCAAACGGAACACCAGTGATGTCGCTTAAAGTCTGCATCTTGTTGATTATGTCTTCTGCCGCTTTCGCGTCAAAAATCCCCTTATTTGCATCCTGCACCATCTTCTGACCAAGCCAGAATATTGACCCAATTAGAACAGTAGGCAGTTCTCCCGGCTGACCGCCGATTTTCACTCTACCTACTTGGTATACTTGTTGTGGCGTATTGAATTTTTGCATTTTGCTTCATCTAGATTACGAGTTTATTACGCTTTTGCAGCCATTGCTTTCTTGGCTAGTTCAACGCTTTCTTCCTTGTTCTTGCCGTAAAGTGCGCCGATAGCGTCAGCATCTTCCTTCTTTACCGCAGCGCCGCCCATTATCAAACCAATTTTTCCCTTCAGTCCCGCCGCCTTCAACGCTTCATCTAGTTTTGCGAGGTTATTTTTTGCAGGCACCGTGTTAACCGAAAGCGCAATTACGTCAGCATTGCTTTCTTTTGCCTTGTCCACGAAAACTTGTGGAGCAACGCTTTTGCCTGCGTCGACTGTCTTGAATCCGCCTCGCTTCAACGCCTTCCTCACTTGCTCTTTAGCTGTGTCATGCATGTCTGGTTCAATGTTGCCGATGACAACTATGCCTATCGGATTTGCTGGTTCAGGAGGCTCTTTTTCCATCATAGCTTTAAGGAATGACATTTCAACACCTTACTTATCTTAAGTTTTTTTACCCTGCGCTTTTTATACTCGAATTCCATATTTAAACTTTAACTCTGACATCTCACTATTCAAAAATGAAGGCTTAGGAAGGCAAGAAATGTTCAAAACGCCAAACAAACACCTTGCGCTGTTCCTCATTTTGATTTTTGCTTTCGCATACCGCATGGCACTGATGACCCTGCAGACTTTCCCGCCGGGAGCCGACATCGGACTGCACGAAAGCGTAATTCACTCAATCACCATGTCTGGGAACACGGATTTCCTGTGGAACTATTACCAGATGGGGGGTGGCGTCTCCCTAACTTTTCCGGGATACCACATTTTTGTTTCCTACATAATGATGATGACTGGCATAGAGGATTATCTGGTTCATGCGCTGGTGGTGTCGCTTTTCTCCTCGCTTCTCGTGCTGTGTGCGTTTCTGGTGACGAGAAGGGTGTGGAAGGAATCTGCCGCGTTAATAGTAGCTTTTCTGGTGGCGATTTCCCGTTTTGACATTGAAATGCTGTTGTGGGGCGGCTACCCAAACGTGATCACGTTGCTGCTGATTCCGTTAACTTTCTACATGCTCCTGCAGAAGCAAAAGTTTTCTTGGGTGCCGTTTCTTGTGACGACTACGCTTTTGTCGGGCTCAATATTTTTGACTCACTCGCTTAGTTCAGCCATGTTTGTTGGCATAACGTTTGCAACCGTGTTTTTCGTAACAGTTTTTGCTAAAAAAATTGGTGTGGCGAGAACGCATCTTCTCTTTTGGCTTGTGCCTGTTTTTCTAGGAATAGTCATTGTTTCTCCGTTTCTGTTGAAGATTGTACCTGGGTATTTTAGTGCCAGCGGAGAAATAGTCACTGGCAGCATGTCGGCGATTCAGCAGGCGTTGCTTTCGACCAGAGTGCTTCCGCTGGAGCTTATAGTGCCGCTTCTTGTTTTGTTTCCGCTGTTCTTTTTGTTCGCCAAGAAGCATAACGGCAAGTTTTTCACTGTTCCAGCTTTTCTGTTGGCCCTGTGGATTCTGGTTCCGACGGTGCTAACGCAAGGGTTTCTGGTTGGGTTGTACATAGATTACAATCGTTTCCTGTACTTTGTTGTTTTCCCCGTGATACTGCTTATTGGAATAGCGATTGACCATGGGTCAGGTTTCTTCTCGCGCATAATTGACACTTACCGCTCTCTTACAAAAAGGAAGTCTCCGCCTAAAAACCGGGGCAACCGTATAGCGCGTTTGATGGCTCGCGTGACGCGGAAAACCGTGTATTCAGCGTTTATCGTGGGCTTCTTGCTGTTTTCGTTTTTAGCCGTGCCCATTTTCTTGACTCCTTGGCGAGGCGCGGAAATCTCGAAGTTTTACCAAGCCATGACTGAGCCAGGCTACGAGGCAGTAGAGTGGATTCGGGAGCAAACTCCAAATGGTTCAGTTCTGGTTTCTGACGCGTATTATGGGTGGTGGCTTTCAGGTTTTGCGCAGCGACCAACTTTGAGCGCGGTTGACCCGCAGTATTTGACCCTTACCCGCGAGTTTGAACCTGCGCAAATCGCCAAGAGTCTAGTGGACACGGATTACATGATTGATAACGGTTTGATTCAGGTCCGCGAGGACGGCGGGTACATCGGCAGGCACAACCCGATGTTTCTAGTTAAGCTTAACTGGACTTATTTTCCCTACTCGTTTTTGCACTTTAACAATAGTAAAACCCTAGTTCAGTACAGTGTAGGCGGTAATCAGCAGTTTGTGTATTTGGATCAGCTTTCGGTTAAAGACATGCGATTGGAAAATGACATGGAGCATGCCACTATTGTGGTTAAGAAAGGCAACGAGTTCTTCAATTACACGCAGTTAACCACGGTTACTAAAGGGTCACGTTTTGTTGACATGACCGTAACCTTGGAAAGCGAAGTTGCAGGTGTTACTTTAGATTGGATTCAATATTTTGTGGACAGCAAGGGCTATGTTATACAAAAAAGAGACAACACAATCGGCATCGTTGACGAAGGCGTGAAAGCTTTCGCTCAACTAATATTCGATGAAAAACAGCCAGAGGTATCCAAGCTTCTTGAGTCTAATCCGCTTATTTTAGATTTGTTCTACGACTTGCAAGGCAAATCAAAAGCGGGTTTAGCGCTTTCAGTAGCTGCCTACTCAGTCTCTGACGATCTGAGTTATTATCGAGACCAAGCAACCAAAGAAGACTACTTTGACCAGTTAATGACAGAGAACTTGGCTTCGCGTGAAAAACAGATTTCCGATGCGCTTGTTGAGTGCTTTGATTACCGAGCAGAATTACAAAGCAACAACATCGCCTATATCGCCAGTCGCAATTCTGTTTACCCTGAACTAACCGAGAAGATGATATGTGACCCAGCTTTTGATCTTGTGTTTATTAATGATGAAGTAGCGGTGTTTATGGTGAAGCGTAACTTCAATTAACTTGGGAGACAGCCGTAATATTGATGCGCCTGCGTTTGAGCGAAAAAAAGCTGGAAGTCCTTTTTGCAGTAGTGTTTTCTGTGCTGGTGTTCACGCTGTTTTTTGCTCTTTTGTCAATGAACGATTTGGTTTTGGGAAATGACCCAGCGATTCACTTAGCAAAGGCAGAAATGCTTTTGGCAAGCGGAAAAATCCCAATGGGTGATTACGAGTGGTATACTCCTCTTTACCATATCCTGTTGTCGTCGCTCATTGCCTTCACAGGCGCTACAAGTATAGAGCAGACGTTGTTTCTGATGAAGGCTTTGACTGCGCTGATTGATTGGCTGCTGGTGTTTTCTGTTTATTTGATAGGCGCCAAGTTTTTCGGTAAAAAATATGGTGTTCTTGCTTCTGCGTTGTTGCTGCTTTGTTTTCCGTTGTACGAAATCAATTTTTGGGGCGGTTACACGGGGCTGCTTGGCTTGACGTTTATGTGCTTGTTGTTTTTGTATTTGCCGCTGGTTAGGAAAGAGTTCGAACTTGTTATGATTACTTTCATCGCTGCTTTTTCTGTGGTTTTATCTCATTCGCTTGCTACGTTTGTGACGGCGATAATTTTGGCGCCGTATATTCTCATTTTGCTTCTGAAGTCTAGAGGTAAATATTCTAGGGCGTGGATTGCGGCAATTTTAGGCGGGGCAATAGCGTTTTTCCTCTATTATTGGAAGCCCATAATATCTCGCTTCGACACGGTATTCATGCACGTTTTCTTCGGGAATAAAGCAGCAGTGTATCAGATTCCGTTTGTTAGTTTCTCGTCTTTCCTGATGAATTTTGGATTTATTCTCTTTTTTGCCTTTTTCGGCGTTTTTTTTGCCTTTTTTAAGCTTAAGAAAGAAAAGAAGCTGCGTTTTTACCTGATTTTAGCCTTAAATTTGGTTGTTCCCTTGCTTCTATCTCAGTCCTATCTCTTTGGTTTGTATTTGGACTATGAACGGTTTCCTTATTACCTGTTGCCTCCGCTGGCGATTTTCGCGGCTGCGTCTTTTTCCTTCATAATTGACTTGTTTTTTGCCTTTTACCGCAAAATCAGAAATGGGCGGAAACGGCTTATGCAGATGGTTACTGTGGGTATTGTTGTTATGATGTGCGCGTTGGTGGTTTTCCGTTTTCACACGGTCACAGCTAAAATCAACGAGAGCGCTTATTTCTATTCGACTTCTGACGTGAACGGGTATGACGCGGCTGTGTGGCTTAAAGAGAAATTTCCCGATGCAACCGCAAAGGTGGTGGTGACAGAAAAGCCAGGCTCTTGGTTTGGAGTTTACTCTGGCAAGGTCGTGATAGCCGAAACTGACCCTGTTATTGAATGGAACACAGCGGCTGAGTCTATTTTGGATTTGTCTTATGAGATAGCGCATCCGTTGACTTTGGTTAGGGGTTACGTGGCGAAAGGCTACACGTCTGATGAAGATTACGCTTCTATAAGTGGTGTGTGGCAGAGGGTTTCGCATTTGGATGAGCAAGGCGTTTTCTTGTCTTTCACCGAGAACGGCGTGGCACAGCGGTTTGACCTTTCAAACCTGAGCAGGAAAATCGTTTTTGACGTTCAAGGTTACCCCAAGAAGCTTGTGATGACGTATCACAATGATAAGGTCGAGTTGACCGAGAGCCTAATTGTTCATAATGATAGTTACCCAGTAGATGTCGTTTGGGCAGTTTCGCCTTTGAGGAGCGGAATTGAGAATGTGACCCTGTACGTGACTTACAACTTTGACCTTTCCTTCTCGTTTGGGCAAGCATACATTGCTGGTGTGCTGGATTGGGAGAATCCTTGGAGTAAACCTTCAGCTTCTGAGGGAACTGATTGGGCAGTTGCGAACTTTGCAAGCGCGGACGTGGCGGATGAGTACGTCGGTGTTTATGATGAGGAGAATGAGGTTGTGTTTGCCCTGAAGTTTGTTGATTTGCCTGTTTGGGGTAACGTGGGGGCTTTAGGCAACATGCAGATAGACGCTGTTCGTTTCGAGTATCACCTTGACGAAGTTAAGGTTAACCAAACAGCGTCGCTGTCCTATCAGATGCTTACTTTCTCAAGAACTAGTCTACCTGAACTGCAGCAACTGGACGAGTTGAACGGGCTGTTTGATTCCAAAGTTGCTTCTGGCTTTGCGGTTAGTTCTCGAAGTTACGCTGATTACATGCGCGAGTTAGGCGTGAAGTTTGTGGTTTACGATAAAAGCAGGTTTGACAGCAAGCTTCTCAACTGCGAACTGCTACAGCTGGTGTACTCTAATGATGGGTACGTAATCTGCATGGTTAAGGGTAATCCGTAACGCAGCGATACTTGATAAACAGGGCCAAGTTTAGCGCAAAAACTGCAGCTTTTCAACTAAAGAAAGAGAGTTATGGTTTATTGTTTTTTCTTTAATTCTTCTTTCATTCTCTCAAGGTATTTGGGGTCTTCCCTTAGCACCTTAGGAATGTAAGCGCACGCTGGGTCGCTTTCAAACAAGTCTCCAGTATAGTACTCAGCACGTGTCCTGCAACCGCCGCAGATTTCACGATACTCGCAAACGCCACACCTGCCTTTCAGGTTGGTTCCGTCTCTAAGCTTCAGGTGAAACTCGGATTTTTGAAGCGCATCCCATGTTTCTTTCAGCCCTTGGTCTTTTACGTTTCCGATTCTGTAGCCTTCGTGGAAGCCGCATGGCCTGTAATCGCCGTTCTCTGTTAACCCGATGTATTTTCCGCCGATGGTGCATTTGCCTAAGAATTGGTTGGTGTACCAGTCCCAAAAGTTCGCTGGGTTCTTCTGCTTCACAATCCGAGCGTAAAACGGCGAGTAAACGTTCACTTTGAAGTCTTTGCGGTCGTACTTCACCTGCAAATCATATATTTCGTTGAATGCCCACTCGTAAGCTTCAGGTGAAGGCGCTAGGTCAGGCATGTTGGAGCCTGCTCTGCCCACGGGCACGATGTTGTGAAAAACCACCATTTTAGCGCCGTTTTCTGACGCTAACTTAACTGTGTGCTCCGCATCTTTGATGTTGTACTTCGTCATCGTTGTAACCACGCAGTCCAGTAGACCGTTCTCTGACAGTTTCTTCATGGCGAAAAGTGCCTTGTCGTAGGCTCCTCTGCCCCTGACTATGTCGTTTGATTCTCTGGTGCCGTCTATGCTGACAGCGGTGTGAACTTCGTTTCTGACGAGTTTGTTGAGGCGTTCATCATCAAATGCAAAGCCGCTTGTGATTAAGCTTACTTCCACGCCGTAAGTTTTTTTGGCGTATCCTATAACGTCAAAAATGTCTGCGCGGACTAGTGGTTCGCCGCCGCTTATCCCGAACCACGGCGCACCAAAATTGTGAATTTCATCCACTATCTTGCACGCGGTTTTCGTGTCCACTTCCTCATCTTTAGCGTACTCGCGCGTGTAACTGCAGTACAAGCAGTTGCCAACGCATCTTCGGGTGCATCGCCAAGTCACCATGTACAGTGGTGGTCTATTAGTAGCCATTCATGGTCACAGAGAAAGTTAGATAGAACCTTTACGATATAAAATTTCCTATAGAAAACCTGTTTTCCAGCTTGAACGCAACTTGACTGAGCGAAAAATGGGCAAAACCAACATCACTCAATCATTCACGCTTCTCAGCAAATACTGCAACAACAGTGAACAGCAAAGGCAACCCCATCATATTTGGAGCCTAATAGCAGTTGTATGCAGAAACCTATAGGGGGTCTATCCCGCAGCCGCTCAGCCACAACAAACAATAACAGCCTGCTAAAACCCTGAAAATCACCCGTTTTTCGCTCTTTCTCCACGAACACGCACAAGCAAATTCCATCCAACAAAGCAAACGCCGCTTTTCGAAAGTCTTATTAACCAATTGAAGCGTGATAAAATACTCAAAAGATAAACAAGGAGTTTGTGTCTCAAAATGTCAAAACCTAAAGAATACGCATCAATGACCAAAGACAAACTAATGACCTACACATTCATCGCACTCGCCGTACTAACCGCAATATCATACCTCGCATTCGGCTTTGACTCACTCATCGTAGCACTAGTTGCAGTCGGTGTTGCATTAGGCATAGACCTCTTACTGCACAAAGTAGCCGCAGACAGCCCACTAAATATAATGTCAGCTGCAGTCTTCGGATTAATCGTCGCCCTATCATACACCCTAGGGCTGCCAACAATGGGTTGGGATACCACCTATCCCTTGAACGAAACAATGCAAGGCGCTGGATTGTACATTTACCCAGCATTAATATCCATGGTTGGAATGGTTCTGTTCAAGAAGCTTCAAAAGAGAAAGCGCGTAAATCCAGCAGCCGCTGCTAAACTATTGGTTCTAGTATTCCTTTTGTCTGTTGCTTTACTGCCTACTGAACACACCGACATGTTTCCAAGCCTGGCATCACCGTTGACCCTCAACAGCTTCGCCGAAGGTTCAATGGCTCCTCCGTTTGGAGGCGCTTTGCAGCAATGCTTCGCACACGACTTCGCAATATACGACCTGTCAGGCAATTACATCCCTGTCCAATTAAACGATGTACTCTACACTCTGACAGTAATGAAGTACCACGCTTGGGCAGGAGGAGTTTCAAGCATCGCCGTAATCGCTGTTGGCTTAGCCCTATTCGCACTCTGCCGCAGATACATCAAATGGCGAATTACAGTGGCTTATCTCGCGTCAGTAGCCATATTTGCGTTAGCCTTAAGTTTCGTATACGCTGATGCCGACCCAATCTTAAGGGTTGCCTTCCACCTATTCATAGGAAGCTCAATTTTCCTAGCGTTCTTCATGGCAACTGACCCCGCAAGCACACCACTGACGTACAATGGACAAATCATCTTCGGCGTAGGCTTAGCCGTACTGACAGTGCTAATACAGACGTACATGAACTTTCTCGGTGGCTCGATTCTCGCATTGGTCATCATGAACTTGATGTCGCCAGTGCTGGACAGAGTTGGCAAACTGCGCCCCACAACAGAAACGAAAGAACCGAAGCTTCCCAAAGCTAAACAATTCACAAAGGTGAAAACCTACGATTGTATACGCTGCGGAGCATGCATGCGCGTTTGCTGCCACAAACTGAGTCCCATACTAATCAAAGAAGCATTTGACAAGCAAAACATAGAAAAACTAATTCAGCTTCACGCAGACTACTGCACAGGCTGTGGACACTGCAGCTACGTATGCCCAGCAAGAATCGACTTGAAAGGCAGCGTGCTCAGATCAAAAGCCATGCTGCGCACAGAGTAACAGAGGCAAAACCAACCTCCTAATTTTTTTCTTGCACAAGCCGCCACAACCAACTCTAAACTGCTACTGCTTCAACAGGCAACACAGTTTAGATTAACAGCTCAGCCACGTGCAGAGTTACCGCATGAAAAAACTAAGCGCGTCCACGCTTTAACAGGGTGGTTTCTGCGTGAACTCCCACGCAATGTTCCCTTTCCAGAGGTCACCGAGCTTCGTTATCCTAATCTCCGCGTCATCCATTTCAATAAGCCCTTTCTCCTTCAGCCTCTGCAACTGCGAACCAAAAACGTCTTCAGGCAGTTTCCCGAACTTCTGCATGAACTCCTGCTTGTCCACGGGCAACCGCAAATAAAGCCTGCTCATAACCTTCCGCATCATATCCTCAGTGGTGGACTCTGCAAGCTTATTAATCGGCAACCTTCCCGCGTTAACAGCCGCCAAGTACTCATTCACATCTTCAAGGTTGGAATACGAGAACCGCTCGAAATAGCCCATGAAGCAGCCAGCACCAGTGGTAAGCTGCCCCGCCCACGGCCAACCATTCAAACATGACTCTTTAAAGTGCCATTCCACCCTAGAAAAACGGTCGTGACCCACAGCTCTGTAACCCGCGTTAGTCAACATCTTGTAGGCAACTAAGTACATTTCCTTCTCATGCTCCATATCGCCAAGCGGAGGAAGCACCCCTGCCTTAATCTGCTTATCCAGCACTGTCCCCGGATATACCTGCAACGCGTAACAGTCAATCTCCACATCCAACTCGATGACTTTTTTCAAAGTAGCAATCCAACTTTCCATCGTCTGCGTCGGCAGATTATACATTATGTCGACACATACGCAGACACCCAGTTTCCTTGCTTTCCGTATGGCTTCTTCAAGGTTCTCAGCTGAATCTGGCAGACACAGCATTTTCCTGAGTCGGTTGTCAAAAGTCTGTGCCCCCATGTCAATCTGGTACACACCATAATCAGCTAGTTTAACTATTTTTTCATCGTCGAAGCTTTTGGATGAACCTGAAACTTTGATGAAGTACTCGTCGCTTGTGGTGAACCTTTCTTTGCAGAAGTCTATGAGGTCAATCATCTGCTCAGCAGTTAAGATGCTCGGTGTTCCACCACCGAGGACTATTTCGTCGAAAACGCTTGTTTGCACGTACTTCATTCCCGCGTACATTTCCAACTCTTTTTTCAGGACACTAAGGTATGTCTCAATTTGCGTTTTACTCGTAGGAGTAGTTGGGAAATAGCAGAAGCTGCATTTTGAGTCGCATATGGACACCCAGGGTTGCAGCTCCATCAGTTTCTTGGACGTGTTTTCAGTTGACAGAAACTCCATGAATGCCTTGTAGGTTTCAGGATTTATGTCTGGATAATCTCTGTAAGTGTAAGGTGGCCAGTTTGACCTTGAAAGGTAAACATCTGATTTATCCTGTTCAGGAACAGAGTTTTTCATTGTTGCCTTCCTCGGATTCAGCTTTAAAAGAAGCCCGATAACATAATAAAGTTTCCGTTGAAACGCCTCATTTCTCAAAAACTAAGATGGCAAGGTGCCAAACGCGTTTCTTTGAGTGCAAAAACCCTTCTAAGTATGAAGCACCCCCCTCTCTGGAGACTACAGCCCCATTCAAAGGTTGAAAATCTTCGTTGAAGTGAGCTTTCAACGTGAATTGACAATTTGCGACCCAAACGTGTTTTTAAACGGTTCTGAACGGTTAAAAACTGAAATGAATATTTTCTGCTAACTGAATTTTGAGAGGGCCACGGCAAAGTTTTTATTTTAAGTATATAGACATGAAGACACTATTTAGCCAGTATAGGTAATTGAAAATGAGTTTAGAAGAGTTCATCTACGAGTTCTTGAACCCGCCCAACGCGTACCAATCACTCACCATAGAACGGGTACTGGTGAGCCTTTCCGTCACTTTCGCAGTCACATTATTCGTTTTCTTCATGTACCGTAAAACCTTTAGAGGAGTCCTCTACACACGAAACTTCAACGTCGGCCTAGTCTTAACTGGACTGGTAGTGACACTGGTCGTTTTACCAATCAGCTCTAACATCGCCCTCTCTTTAGGTATGGTGGGCGCCCTGAGCATTGTGCGTTTCCGCACCGCCATCAAAGACCCAGCAGACATCGTGTTCACGTTCTGGGCTATAGCCGTTGGAATAATCAGCGGCGCAGGTCTATACATGATAGCCATAGTAGGGTCCCCAGTAATTGGGCTCTTCCTGTTCGTATTGAGCCGAGCGAACTTTCGGACCAGTGACCCATACCTGTTGGTTGTCAAATACACCAGCGAAGCTGAAGCAGCCGTTCAGGATGCCCTTCCCAAGCATAAGCTACGGTCTCGGACAGTAAATCCTGCTGGAGTGGAGCTAATTGTGGAAGTCAGAATTAAGGCGAAAGAGGCGCCCCAAGTGGATGAACTGCTGAAGATTAAAGGTGTAAGTCACGCGGCGCTTGTCAGCTACAACGCTGATGTATCCTGAGCACAGGTGCCCTTCTTAGGGATGGGATCGCCAAGTCACGGGGTGAAGAAACTGGAGAAAAAAAGAGCGTGCATTAAAG
>CAZYUQ010000035.1:0-11942 GCA_964650565.1 uncultured Candidatus Bathyarchaeia archaeon
ACTAAGCGCAGGCCCGAAAGCCACACACCAACTCGCCAGCCCATTAAGTCCTACGCACCCGCAAGAAATAAAAATTTCTACAGCGTCCTATCCACTATGAGCAAACGCGTCATCCTCGTCACGGGCACACCATGCGTCTGAAAAACCACGCTTGCGCGCCACCTCGCCAAAAACCTTGGGGCATTGTACGTTAACCTTACAGAGCTTGCTGAAAAAGAACACTTGGTCCTAAGCAAAGACAAAGAACGCGACACGCTGATAGTCAACGAGGAAAAAATGCGCAGAAAACTACGAGCAATCATAGACAAAGCCGAAGACAGCACAATCATTATTGATGGGCATTACGCCGCCGCAGTCACGCCCAAAAGCCGCGTGACTCATGTTTTCGTGCTCAGACGCAACCCCGTGGAACTCCGCGCATTCATGCAAAAGAACGGTTTTCAAGGAGCTAAGCTGTGGGAGAACTTGGCTTCTGAAATCTTGGATGTGTGTCTCGTCGAAGCCGTACGCAAGCAGGACAAAGCCAAAATATGCGAGTTGGATGTCACGGGCAAAACAGTGGATGCCGTTGCAAGCGATGTGCTGGCGGTCTTGGATAACCGCAAAAAGTGCCGTGTCGGCGGCGTAGACTGGCTGGGCATGCTGGAAACCCAAGGAGTATTAGCTGAGTACCTGCGGGTTTAACACGTGTTCTATCTGAGGCTGGTGATTATCTTCTGTTTAGTCAAAAGCGTAATTTTGCGCCTGTTCGAGTAGGACTTCGCGTGGTCGCTGAATTTTTCCCCTATCATTATCGGGCTTGACAAGCCCACGTCGTCTGACGCCGTGTCCAAGTTAATGATAATGTTGACGCCTATAGTTCGGTTCCAGTCGCGTATCCAAACCCCCTGCTCCGTGCGCCCCTTCTGGACGATGAGGTCAAACTTCCGCGATATACCCGTGAACCCCTCAAGCACCGTGTTCTCCTGATTTATCCGGTAACCTTCCTTCTTGAAGTACCTTACCGCAAGCTCCCTTAAACGCGACTTCGCCGGCTTTTCCACGCTGCTCATCCTGCTCCCTCTTTCCCTAAGTGTTATCTACTCGTTTGTGGAAAAGTCTTTCGGAAGGAAACACACATGGGCACCACAGTAATCGTCGTATGCAGCCGTTGCGGAGGTTTACTTATGGCTGCGGCTGACCAGAAAACCCGAACGTGCCCCTACTGCGGCTCCCGAGTAAACGTGCAAACAGCCAAACGCGTAGCCTCGGCGGAAAACGCCTTCAAAGCCTCAGAAATGCTGCGGGAGATAAAACGCAGAAAAGGCTTCAACCGCTGAAACACTGCATCGACAAACTTCTATTCTTTTCTCAAATATAGCGACAAAACCCATTCATATTTGGAGCCTAACAGAAAAACACTCTACAAACATGTTGTTTTCTTTATACAAGGGGGCTACAGACTGCACAAAGAATAGAGTAACAATCAGCCTTTTTAGCGAATGGAACAAAAAGGCTTATGAATCACCTTGACAGAACCAAACACGGAAAAACCCAAAATGACCACAACAAAGCTGGACATCAGGCCATACTCTTCGATTTGGACGGCACAATAGTTGACTCCCAAGACGCTTACTTAGACGCGGCGAAAACTGCCTTTCACGCAATGGGATTAGAACCGCCCACGCCGCAAACTGCCCTGCAAATCCCAAAACGTTTAGAGCAAAGACTGCCAATAGACGACCTTGCGCATGCAGACACAGCACGTTTCCTCGACGTGTACCTAGAAGCTTTTTACGCCATAACGCACGCAAAGACCAAGCCCATACCCAACATCCGTGCTTGCCTTGAAATTCTTCAACAGAAAGCCAAGCTTGCATTAATCACGATGCGCGATGTCCCCAAAGCAGTAGTAGCAAAGGAGCTGCAGCAGTTTGGGTTGTCCAAATACTTCTCTTGTGTCTTAACCTCTCAGGACACGTACAAACCGAAGCCTTCACCTGAAGCCCACATAAAAGCTCTTGAGCTCATGGATGTTCAAATTTGTGATTGCCTGATTGTAGGCGACAGCGTTCTCGACGTTACTGCAGGCAAAACTGCAGGCGCCAAAACAATAGGTGTCCTTTCAGGTCTCTACACACAGCAGGAACTTGCCAAGGTAAATCCTGACTTAATTTTGAAAGATGCTACTCAACTCCCGAGCTGCATCAGCTGAAATTCATATGTCCAGCAACGGAATATTGCTGAAACTTGCCTAAACCAATTATAAAGGCACGTTTAAAATACATTTAATAAACCCTCCACAATAGTAATTAAAACGGAGAAGGCTTCAGAGCGGAGACAGAATGAACTTCCTAGAAGTAATGTTAGTGGAAAAACTTCAAGATGCGGACTCAAACCTGAACATAACAGGTTCTGACCGAAAGATCCTGCAGGTAGCGTGCGAAGACCTCACGAATTACCTTAAGTACCACTGGAACCTCATCGGAACCACGGCGAACCAATGTGAACTGGTAGAGCGGCTGGAGCACATTTTGAAGGAAAAGCATGAAGAACTGGAAGAGTTTCTATCTGTTTGGACTGGCATGTGGTTCAAAAAATGGAAAGAACGCGTTAAGCTTCTCATAGGCGAACAAAACGCTAACAAATGGGTTAAAGCCTCAAAAACAATCAGCAACGCTGAACCATTGTGGCAAAAACTTGAGTGCAAACAGGAACTGCGGGAAATTGTAGCGGCAACGCTGATTAAGAACGGAGAAATCTGCGGCACTGAAATTCTCTCAGAAAACCTGCTGAAAATGGAGTTAGGCGGAAAACGCACTCAGGGCCTCAGCGACAAAGAACGCGTTTTCTTCGTCGTTAACAACGCTCTGAGAAAAGCACGGAACATGGCTCAAAGCAAAGGTCCACTAATCTTCGTAAAAATCGACAGGGGCTACTACAGTTCAACAGAGTAGAACCCTTTTTTATCTTTCCTTATTATAACACTGCCGCCGCTAACCTTTGTTACGCCTGTTCTTAAAAGGCTAATTAGCGGTTTTTGTTAGCTCTGGCTTTTTTGAAGGCAATCACGGTGACAATAATGATTATTCCTGCAATAAGCACGCCTGCTAAAACGGTGACAGGGTTATGTTCGGTTTTTCAGAAACCGTTGAGGGCGAAGGCGAAGCAACGGTAAATGTAGATGCTGAAGGGGTCAACGTTTCCTCGCTGCGCGTTGCGGATGGAATAGGCGTTGGAGTAGAAGTGGCGACTTGTGAAGAGCCAAAAGCGTACAGATATCCATCATCTGAGCCCACGTAAACGTTCCCGTAGGCAACGGCTGGAGAAGAAGACACCCAGTCTCCAGTGGTAAAATTCCAAATCGAAGCGCCAGTGGAAGCGTCTAAACAATACATTTTGCCGTCGCTTGAACCCACATATAGACCTTACCGTTTGCGACAGCAGGAGAACCCACCGTTCCGTCAGTTTTGTAGGTCCAGAGGGTTTGGTTAGTGTTTGGCGCTGTTGATGTGGAGTAGCCGCTGTGTACGTGGTCGTGATGGAACATTGGCCAGTCACTGCTGGTGGAACTGGCGTTAATCTGTGAGGCTGTCAATGTTTCAAACAGCAAGAAAGCTATGAACAACACTGCAAAGGCGGTTGCAGTAGCGTTTCTGTTCATGCGTTAAGTCCCACTGCTGGTTTGATGTGGGTTGTTGCTTTTAGTTCTACTTGCGGAACGGTTTGTTCCAGAGTTGGAACAGCCTCTAACGCAAAAGATGGCGCTGGCTTAAAACATAGTTATGGAATTTAAGAAACGAAGATTTAGAAAATTAAATAGAGCATGTTGGCATTTAAACGACGCGGGCTCTTTGCAGAGTCTTTCTCTGCCAGCTATAATTTCTGATGGTTGTGGTTTCTCCGTAGCCGCATGCTGCACATCGTTTTTTGCGAACGTGATAGGCGCGTCTTCCGCATCTCCTGCAATGAATGTGCACGGTTTTACCTTGGTGCTTACCAAATGATGGTGTGCCTTTTCCCAAAAGTTGTCACCTTGGCGGTGGCGAAATAAGAATTACGTTGTCGCCGCGGACGATTATCAAGCCTAGTTTCCGCATGTTTTCAACGTTTGTGGTGTCTTCTGTTTCTTCGAGAACAAGGTTCAGGTGCTGGTCAAAGCCCTTTAGTCTTCCTCGCAGGCTTTTTCCGCCTTTTAGTCTTACGAGTACGATTTTGCCTAGGTTCTGCTCAAGAATTTCGGTTGTCATTTCGCTCATTTTTGAACCCTCGTATGCCTTATTGCTCTTTTATACTTAAACTTATCCCATTTAAATCTATCTAAGCAATCAGCGGTTTCCCCGCCCTTACGCTTAAAGGGCGCTGTGGTTATTGCAGGGGGATTATGCGCCTGTTTTTGTTTCTGGCTCATGAAGGTGATGGAAAGACAAATATTGTTTACTGACTTTAAAAATCACTTTTCTGATACGAATGTATGGATGTTTTGAATCGACCATTCCCAGACCCCCTACTCAGCCATGGATAAAAACCTTTAAGGGTTAAAATTGATCTGGTGGAGAAGCATTGATTTGAATAATGTTTACCTCTCTTCTTTAAGATAAATACCAGACGACCAAAACCAGTTTTTCAAATTTGGATTAAAATTTAATCCAACCAACCAACACTTCAACACTGACTTTTGAACTACTGGTTCGGTTCAGGTGCATACTGGATTCTGAATATACTCAGTACAATAAGTCAAGTCAATATAGGGGTATAGTATAGTCGAAAACGAGTATACGACTACAATTTAAAAAAGTAGCAGAAGAAATTCAGTAGTGCTTTTTTGGCGATATCCTTTCCACCTTCACAATTGCCCTGCTGGCACCAGCAAGATGCGGTAATAGATGTGACAACGTTTGCTCAGCTGTGCATCGTCGCACTATTCCTTTAGAACTGGTTTGAAACCATCCATCTTCATCTCTTTGAAAAGATTGCAGCACTCGCCCATCCTTATTAAGAAATTTTATTATGCATTCATCATTCCGCATGGACTCACCATCAAAACTACACTTAAACCCAAAATTTAAGTTTTAGATGGTGGATTAAAATTTAATCCCAAACCCAAGGTTAAGTTTACGCTTTCTATCGTCTGCTCAATTGCTTTAAAAATTAAAGCCGAATTTTATGCGTAATACTTAAGCCACGGGAACCGTTAATAATAGTGTTTAACGTGGAAAACAATGGAGAGAACGTGTTATTAGTCCTAGAAAGAGAAGCCCAAGAAATGCCAAAAACAGACGCGGCAGAGGCTCTGGCAACTGTCCAGTTGAGCTGGGAAAGGAATATGAAGTTGACATAACCGGGAAAAACCCGCATGGAGAAGGCGTAACTCGAATCAAGCATTTCCTAGTTTTCGTGGATGGCGCGAAGCCGGGAGAACATAGGAAAATAAAGGTTACGTCGGTTGGCAGCATTAACGCAGACGCAAAAATAGTGGTTTAGCCTTGGAGCTATTGTGGGGACCGCTTCCTGGCGCTATTTAGAATCTTGCGACAAAAAGGTATTGAACTAAAATTTAATCCAACCAACCACCACCTAATTCAATTCACTCGGACCGTAAAAAGCCACTGAAGGAATACAAGGCAAATGGATTTCACCAGCGTTCCCTTTTTTGCTCACTCGCATATTCGGGGACAGATAACGGCAGCATAGACCAAAAGAAGGCATATAATTTGAGCCTTTAGGCAAGTAGTGGCGAAGTCTCCCACGGAATCATTCCACTTTGTTCTAATGACGTAGTTAACCACGTGACTTTAACGGTTTTTTGAACATTTCTTCTCGCCACTTGTTTTCCCAGCTTGCCCAACCAGTCTTAACGAGGCTTTCTCTCAAGTTAGGCTTTTCAGCAACCCACTCTATAAATGTCCAGAAGCGTCTCTTGTCCTGGAGCACTTCCTTGGGTACGCCTTTGTTAACGCACCATCTAATGTATGCTTTTTCAACCATCTGCTTGAGGTGTCCTGTGGATTCGACTTTTTGAACTTTGAAACCTTGGCTTTGTAAGTGCCCAATTATGCTTGATAAAACGTATTCTGAACAAACCTTGAAACAGGTTTCAGTGTCAGGTTGCATTACTTTGATAATCTTGTCGGCAATCTTTACGGCGTCATCTAAATATTTCTTGTTCTTGAAGTTGGGCGGCTGAAAAGAAGATGTGGGAATCCTGCGCGTCATCACCATTGGGTCTGGAGGCTTTAACGCGCCTACCACCACGCCCAATAAGAGGTCGCTCCATCCTGCAGCATCTATCAAAATAGTCTTTTCAGGAAAATAACAATCCAACGCCAAACTTATCCACCGCAGATATTAGATATTATGTGACTTTGGTTTATTCGTATTTCTATAATCTCGAAGTATACCTTTGATAAAGCGATTGGAGCAATTTCTGTTGCCATCGATAGCAAAAAAATTGCCCTTATCCTTGTTGATGACGCCTGACTGGAAAAATACCAAAAGTTTCGCCCCGGAACGGGTCTGCAGTGCCTGCGGCGTCCCGCCAGCTCGATACACTTCCGCTAAAGTGACTTTTAGAATCACTTAAATATTGTTTTATTGTTGTCGATTGTATAAGCATCTACATTCGAGAGTAAAACTATGTCGCACAAGCACCGAAGATACTCGTTGAAATTTAAAGAAGGAAAACTGCTTTTAAGCAAGGTTGCCGAAAAGCTGAAAGTCAACGTGGACACAATTCTGGGTTCAAAAGCAAACGTTGAAACCGTTACAGCGGATTTCGGTCAACTAATCCTTGTTAACGGTGAGCCTTTGTTCTTTAAAGTGGAGGAGAATGTTTTGCCGACGCTTTTTTTCAAAGAGCTTTCTGTGTACGCACCTAAAGTAGTGGTGGACATGGGCGCTGTTCCCTACGTGTGCAAAGGTGCTGATGTGATGGCACCTGGGATTCGGCGGATTGAAGGAGAATTCGGCAACGGCGACTTGGTGGTTGTTGTTGATGAAACGCATGGGAAAGCGTTGGCTTTAGGTGAGAGCCTTTACGATTCGCAAACTGCAAGAACAGTCAAGAAAGGTGCGGTTGTTAAGACGCAGCATTTTGTTAGCGATAAAATCTGGAACTTCGCCAAAGCACTTTCCGAGTGAGCTTACTGTTGAGTATATGGTATTCCGCTGAGAAAGAGCATGCAGTTAAAATAAATAGCGCTGATTCATAATCTACTTATTAATTCAATTCAGATTAAATATCAGAATTCAGACTTGAAATTGGGAAACGCTTAACTGCTGAAACATACTACATAGGTAAGAAGAGAGGAGAAACTTGCCAGCTCTTGGAGTATTCCGCAAAACGAGGAAAGAACGAAACAAAGTAACGCCTCCTCCTGAGGAAAAAGAAGTGGCAAACAAAAACTACTTGAAGGCTATGCCGCTCCGCGAGTTAGCCGACTTAGAAGTTATTAAGAACGAAGTTACAAACGGCAACATCCTGATTCTACGCATAACGCCGCTTGCAAGCAAAAGCATCGAAGACGTAAAACAGGCAGTAAACGAGTTATACGAGTTCGCTGAATCCATCGGCGGAGACATTGCCCGCCTAGGCGAAGAACGAGTGGTCATCTGCCCGCCGGACATACGAATTTGGCGCGAGAAAAAGCCTGTTTCGAATGAGCCGTTGCCTACAGCAGCCTGAAAGTCTCCAGAATTCCCGGAACAATAGTGTTGATGCCTGCTTTTTTATCTATGAAATTAGCGAGGTTCGCGATTTTTGATTTTTCTCCGTGGCACACGAAGATTCTTTCAGGCGTGGGCTTAAGATGCGTTAAGTAACTGACTAGTTGCCGCCTGTCTGAGTGCCCTGAAAAGCCTTCGATGGATTCCACTTGCAGTTTAGCCTGCACCACTGCCATTTTGCCTTCCGTGTCCATCATTGTAACTTCGCTTACGCCTTTCTGCACGCGCTTGCCCATAGTGCCCTCAATCTGGTAGCTGACGAAAATTATCGTGTTTTTCTCGTTGTCCGCCCAGCTCTTGAAATACTCTATTACTGGTCCGCCCTCAAGCATGCCCGACGTTGCCAAAACAATGCAGGGTTCGCCCTCGATTATGCTCTGCCGCACGCTGGGGTGCTCCACTATGGTGAAGTAGTCTGACTGGAACGGGTTAACCTCTTCGTGAAGGATGCTGTGGCGAACTTCCCTGCCCAAAAACTCGGGGTAAGCGGTGTGAATAGCTGTTGCCTCTGAAATCATGCCTTCAATGAACACAGGCGCTTCCTTCATTAACCCGCGCTTCATGTACCCGTCGATGATAAGCATAATTTCCTGCGCTCTGCCCACTGCCGGCACAGGAATAAGCACTTTGCCTTTGCGCTCCAAAGTCGTATTTATGATATGCGTCAACCGCTCTTCAGCTTCAACTCTGGAAGGCATAACATCGTCTGCTCCGCCATAGGTGCTTTCGGTGATTACGGTTTCAACCCGTGGAAACTCTATCGCCGCAGCCTCCAGCAGCATGGTTCGTGAAAACTTGTAGTCGCCTGTGTAAACTATGTTGTGCAAGCCTTCGCCTATGTGTAAATGCGACATGGCAGCGCCTAATATGTGCCCAGAATTATGCAGCGTTAACCGAACGTCAGGCGCAATATCAGTCACTACGCCGAACCGCAAGGGAATAGTGTGCAAAACGCACTCGCGAACATCCTTTTGGTCATAATAAGGCGTCACTCCCTGCTTGCCTGCCACATCCAAGTAGTCCAGCTGAAGCAACGTCATCAAATTCGATGTGGGCGCCGAACAGTAAACAGGTCCGTCATAACCGTACTTGTAAAGGAAAGGCACTAAACCGCAGTGGTCAAGATGCGCGTGGCTTATGACTACAGCGTCCAAGGAGTCTATCTGGAACTCTGGTGAATCGAACCGTGGGAAAGTTTCAAATGGCCTCTGTGAGCCAGGGTTGATGCCGCAGTCCAGCAAGACGCTGCTTTCGCGTGTTTTTATTAGGAACGCGGAGCGACCTACTTCTTGGGCGCCTCCAAGCACGGTCATGCGCACGTCGCCGACTTCGTAGGTTTTCGGTCTAAAAATGCGTTCGCCTATCGTGCGCAGTATTCTTTCGCGTTCTTTGCTTTCGGAGTGAAGGTAATGCCGCATGTGAGTAACCATTTTTGAGCGCAACGGCGGGCTTCTCAGGACGTGGGGGCGCCACTTGGTTTTCTTTATGATCTCCTGTAGAACTGCGCCGTTTCTGCCGATGGCTAAGCCCGGCTTTTTGGTTTCGATTATTATTTCGCCTAGGCTGGGGTCAAAATTTATGTCTGTTATTTCCGCTTCTGGCGATATTAATTCGCGGGTTATTTTTTCTGCTTCTGTTTCTTGAAGCCTGACTGAGGGGTCGGGGCGTATTACTATGCGTTTGCGGATTACGCCGACGATTTCTGCGATGATGTTGCTTTGATCGACTAGAACTTCGGGTTTTTTAGCGTAGACAGAAAGCATTGGGCCTTCGTATTCTATGCGGGTTACTTCGGCTTCTATTGGAACGTGCTGGAGTATGTACTGGCTTATTTCTATTTTGTCTTTGTCTGAATTACGTGCCACGATTTTAACTTCCCTTTTATCGCGCCAGAATTTGGCTCTTCTCATTAGCGGTTAATTCGCGGTAGCCATTCGCATCGATGACTGTGACGTTGTAGTTGTTGCCGCTGGCAACGTCCCGCTTCATAGCCGCGTTAACAGCGCTAACAATAACCGGCAGTAGCTCTTCGATGCTCATGCCTTCTCGGTACTTGTCTTCAAGTACACCGTATGCTATGGGTGAGCCTGAACCTGTGGCGACGGATTTCTCTTCGTTCAAGCTTCCGAACGGGTCTAAGTTGAATACGTGTGGTCCGGTGTCGTCTACGCCGCCTACGAGGACTTGTGTTGCCAATGGGATGTATCTGTTGGAGAATAGGAGGTTGGCGATGAGTCTTGCCGCGGATTTCACGGGCATGGGTCTGTTCATGTTGATTTTGTAGAGTTGCGCGTTGGCGGTGAGGATGTCGACTACGCGTTGTGCGTCGGCGACTGTTCCTGCTATGGTCATGCCGAGGTGGTCGTCGATTTTGTAGACTTTTTTTCCGAATTTGTGTGCTACGTAGAAGCCCATGGTTACGCGGGTGTCGGAGGCTAGTATGACGCCGTCTTTGCATACGACGCCTAGTGTTGTTGTTCCTTTGAGTATTAGCTGATTAATTGTGTTGTTGTGTGCCATTTTAATTCTGTCTCCCTAAAACTTGGATTCGTTGAGAAGTCCATCGCTAGGAAGTAGCATGATGTATTCGCTTTGTGGAGTTTATTAATATTGCGGTGTGAAAATTCTGAACAAAACAACATTAGCTGAAACTTAAAGGGGTAACAGAAAGGGCGCTTTCGCTAACATTTAGTCAGCGTTTAACGCACTTGCCAGTCGCGGCGTCAAAATGGTTTGTGTCGCCGTAGTCGCAGTTCTTGCAGTCATTGCTCATGTCTTGCCCAAACGGGCAGCCCTTCAAATCAGCCATAATCACACTTCCGCATACTTACAATAGCTGCAGATATAAAAGGCGTATTGGTAGCCCAAAAAGGGGGGTTGTGTGTTGTTGGTGTTTTCTCGGCTGTTTTTAGCCTGTGGCTATGACGGTGTAGGTGTCACCGTCAGCTACTGTGTTGACGAAGCCGTTTGCGTTGGTGTCTTCCCATTTTATTACGGTCCAGCTGTAAGGGTATGAGTCGAGGTTGGGGTAAATTTCAGTGTCGAAGTATTTTCCTGCCGCGTAGGTGCCTTGCCAGCCGAAGCCGTAGCAAAGCAGTATGTTTCTGCCGTCGCTGTCTTGGTATGTTTCGATTACGAACATGTCCATGTTGTTGTTTATCACGGACACTGGCAAGTTAGCGCCAGCTATGCTCGTGCCGTCTCCGCGCTGGAAGTAGCATGTTCCCTCGTTTTGGTAGTAGCGGATGGGTGCTCTGTCGTTGGTAGGCGTTGTGTCGTTTTCAACGTATGCTACGACTGGGTTTACGATGGGTCCGCCGAAGCTTATTACGCTTGAGCCTGTGTCGCCTGTGGGTTTGCCTGTTTCTTGGTTAACGAATGTGCTGTCCGTGTCTAAGCCTTCAGCTACGTTTTCGAGTTTTGTGTAGATGAACGCTGAGGAGAGCCAGTCGCTGACCATGGCTGCGGCGCAGTCTAGCGGTTTGGGTGTGTGCGTTGAAGGATAGATCATGTGTACGTTGTTGAGTTTGAAGACGCTGTCGAAGTGCCAGAGGAAAAGTGGGCCGAAGGCGTAGATTTTGTTGTCTCCTGAGCCGACATAAACTACGCCGTTGGCGACTGCTGGGGAGGAGTAGACGGAGTCAGCTGTGGTGTAGCTCCATATGAAGGCGCCCGTGTTAGCGTTTATGCAGTAGATATTGCTGTCGTCTGAGCCAACGTAGACCTTGCCGTCGGCAACGGCTGGGGAAGAGAGTACGTCGCTGAGGGCGGTGTAGGTCCATACGTGCGTGCCTGTGGTGGCGTTTAGGCAGTAAAGCTTGCTGTCTCCTGAGCCTACGTAAACTTTTCCGTCAGCGACTGCTGGGGAAGAGAGTACGTAGCTACCTGTTAGGTATTTCCATATGAATGTGCCTGTGGTGGCGTTTATGCAGTAAAGGTTGTTGTCTATTGAGCCTACGTAAACTCTGCCGTCGGTGACTGTGGGGGAGGAATTTACGTTGCTGCTGGTGGTGTAGCTCCATATGAAGGTGCCTGTGGTGGCGTTTATGCAGTAAAGGTTGTCATCTACTGAGCCCACGTAAACTCTGTCGTTGACTACGGCTGGGGAAGAGTGTACGGCGCCGCCTGTGGTGTAGCTCCAGATTAGCTCGCCTGTGGTGGCGTTGAAGCAATACAATTTAGCGTCTAATGAGCCTATGTATACTCTGCCGTCGGCTACTGCTGGGGAGGAGCGTATG
>CAZYUQ010000036.1:0-11477 GCA_964650565.1 uncultured Candidatus Bathyarchaeia archaeon
CTGCGCCTATAACGTCTGGTTTTTCTACTACTCCGTCTATTTCAAATCTAGCGTGTATGACATACTTTATGGTAAATGCTTGGGATGCTCCCGTAAGCGTACACCTCCAAGGTGTGATGTTCTGAGTTAATTTTAACCACATGAAACGCGAGCTTCGTCTCGCTGTTCATGAGATTATCTATCGTTACTATATTATTAGCTTTATGAATGCCTAATCTTGCTCTTTAATGTTTCTACACAGCTAGCGTGCAAATTTTTGACTATGCTCCCCACTATATAAAAAAAATATAAATGGAAAAGTCGTTCTAAACGTCTTATTCTTGAGGGGTATAGATTTTGACGTTCTAAACGCTCAGCTGTAGGGTTAAAGTAAAAATGTGTCTAAGTTGCTTATAAGGCTCTTCTGAAGAGTCTATTTATTGGAAACCATGCTCTAATTCTTAGCGTCATTATTGATTTGGAACTAAACTTTCAAATACTTTTCTCTCCCAGCACACGATTCTCGTATTACAAAGAACAGTCCTTATGCTTAACACCGGATTATGAAAAACAAAAAAGAAGTCCACACGTTGAGAATCACCATTAGCAAATCAGAATGCAGAAATTAGCACGTGAACAATGCCCATCGCACAAATTTTTTAAACAAACCGCAATATATAATGAGCTTGCATCAGAATAGGGCGTTTTTTGCTCTTTTTTGGGGGTGAAGGAGCGAAAGGGAGGTGAAAAACATGAATAAGAGAAATCGCTTTTGCAACAAGGTTAAAACCAAATCGTTAACGGTTCTGCTTGCAGTTTTTCTTTTGTTTACGTTAGTTGGTGTGCAGTTTATTGGCGCCGTGTCCGGTCAGTGGCCTTACGACTGGCCAATGTTAGGTCATGACCCTCAGCGCACTAGGCACTCAGCTTCTCCAGCCCCAAGCACAAACCAAACACTATGGAACTACACAACAGGGGCAATGATTTTTTCTTCTCCTGCTGTTGCCGACGGTAGGGTTCATGTGGGTTCATATGACAACAACCTTTACTGTTTGGATGCTGCCACTGGCGCACTCTTATGGAACTACACAACTGGAGGCGTCATCTATTCTTCTCCTGCGGTTGCCAACGGCGTAGTATACGTAGGTTCAATGGATCGCCAAATTTACGCTTTTAGCACTGAGCCTCCAATTCCAGAGGGCTTAACCATCGGAGTAATGTTGTTGTTATCCACAATCGCTGTTGTAATAGCCATGCGCTACTATCATAAGCGAACAAAATGGAAAAACTGGTGAACACAGAAAAACGCGGTTTAACCTTCAATCTCTCCTTTTTTGGTACTTATTTTAACAACCAAATTCGCAGTATAGAATAGCGCAAACTTTTAACATGGTGCCATAAACAGGGGCTAATCGTTTTGTGAGCGAGCGTTGGCGAGTGTAAGACGTACTTTTCTCCAGGTTCTTGAGGAAATTGCATTAAAGTATTTTTAATGAATAACCACGCAAGCGCGCTTGTCAAGTTGTTTTAGGGTGTGTCTGCGGTGTTTGGGTAACCTCTGCTTTCCCAGTAGCCCCTGTAATCCGCGTTGTCAGACAACTCGATTTCTGTTATCCATTTTATCCATTTGTAGCCCCATTTGCTTTCAGCGACAAGCTCAAACGGGTAGCCCCTTTCAGGCGGAAGAACCACGCCGTTCATCTTATACGCAATAAGTATGTTATTGTCCAAGAGGTAGCCTATGGGCAGCGAGGTTGTGTAGCCGTCGTACGCATGGAAGATGACTACTTGTGTTCTGTTGTCGATGCCCGCTGTTTGCAGCAAGTCTTTCACTAGGAAGCCTTCCCACAGAATTTTTGCTGACCAGCCTTCCACGCAGTGCAGCATGACGACTTTCTGGTATTTTTGGAAGCTGTCTAGAACTTCGTTGTAAGTGTAGTTTTTTGTCGTGTTCACGAGTCCAGTTATGGTTAAGCGGTACGTCGAGTTGGGCACATGCTGCGGTCCTTTAATGGAGTTTTCTCTGAAGGCACTTATCGAGGAGAGGTCTTCGCCTTCGTATTCCCTGATCTCCTGCGGGTACAGGATTTGCGGCGGCTGGTTTTGCAGGTAAATGCCCACGCTTACTATAATCAGCAGTAACACTGCAAAGGCTGCTGGGATAAGTTCTTGGGAGTGCTTGATGCTTTTGTGTCCCCCACATGAATATTACTTATGTCATATTTATATCTCTTCCCAAAACACAAACGCCGAAGTTTAACTCGCCGAAACGCCAATCCTAACCCGCAAAGTCTCCAAGTAAGCCGCCAAGCCCTCAATGCATTGAACTTCTTTCCCAACCAAACCCAAAAGCGCACGCCACAAACCCACGTCAGCCTTGATTTTCACCCGCTCAAAACCCTGCTTTAAACACTTGGTGCCCTCTCTGCCGCGTCGGTCAAAATCCAAAAACAAAACCACCTCCGCCGTTCCCGCCTGCTCCACCTCAGAAACAACATCCAGAAAGGACTTGCCGCCTGTCTTCGCCGTAATTATTTCGCCTTCAACGCCTAAACACCGCAACGCCTCAACATCTTTTTTGCCTTCCACAATTATGGGCGTGCCCTCAGCTGACGCCTCCACTAGCGCGTTTAGGATTTGGAGGATTTTTTCCTGTTTCTCTTTAAGACGCGTCGACAACGTGCTTACCTTGTCACTTTAGCTTCCCGCACCACATCCAAGCACTCTTTAGCTTCTTTGTCGGTTTCAAAGTAGCGGCGGACAGGCGCAAGCAACGCAGCAAGCGCCTCTGCCACGCCATTTTTAAGGTCCATCGGGTGCAGTTTACCCTCACCATACGCCGCCGCAAGCTCCTGATAACTCCCAAACGTTATTAAACCACCGAATTTGGCGGGACGCTCAATCGTAAAAGCCTCTTTCTCATGGAATATCACGTGCCGAGCTATTTCCAACATAGGGTTCATCTCCACCGCCCGCTCAGGACACCAAGCCTTCCGCAGCTTGGCCTTTATCTCCTCCGCAGTGTCATGCACGAAAATCGCTGTCCACGGCTTAGACTTGCTCATCTTACTGGCGATAACCTGATCCAGCTTATCCTTCGTCTCAAGCTTAACAGGCTCCGCTATGCCCATGAGCACATGGTGGTGAACGGCAACGGGCTTCTTCCAGCCCATCTTCGGGAAAACTTCCCGCGCCAAAATATGCGCTTTACGCTGGTCCATGCCGCCATGCGGAATATCCGCGCCAATCGCGTGAATATCAGTCGCCTGCAACGGCGCATAAAAATACTGTGACAAATCCAACTTTTCATTCTCGTTTCTACCCATAATCGTCATGCACCGCAAAGTGCGGCTCAACGTCATGTGCTTCGAAAACCGCAGCAAATCACGCCAGTACGCATCATTATTATGATACAGCTCTGAGCCTACCACGACTTTGACGCCGGGACAGAAAAACTTGAAAGCTTTCTCGTAGTATTTTGTCGCGGCTAAAATTTTGTCCCAGTCCCCGCCGAACTTGTTGTTGATGAAACTGTGCCAATCCGCGAAGAAAACTTGGCAGCGCACACCAGCCTTAAGCAAATCGTTTATCTTGAAACCAGAAACCACAAAATTACCCAAGTGAAGCATGCCTGAAATTTCAAAGCCAATGTAGTGCCCCGGGTGCTCGTTGGTTTCCAGCAGTTGCCGAAGCTCCTCTACCGTGAGCACTTCCTCGGTTGGCGGCCTGCAGATTAACTCGATTTTTTCGTCTATGTCCACGCGTTACCCAGCCTGCTTCTTGGTTTTCTAACCTTTAATGTAAAGGTTAGACTTAAAAATTTAGCTCGCCAATATGCGTTGCAATGCCGACAGTAACCGCAAGAGCCACGAAGCCTACTATGAAGGACACCCAGTTGCTGCGCTTCGGATTCTCAGGCCACAAATAAATATCCATCAAACCCCACAAGCCGCGCCACACGGCAACCACAGCCACCACACCTATAAGAGCCAAGAGCAAAGTAGCAATACTCATCTGCACATTCCTCTGCTGAGAGTTCTTTCTTTTGCTATTTAAAATTTGCAACAGCTTGTCACGGGCAAGGCAGAGCGAAAGCGCGTGCTAAAATCTGTTTCTACTTTGTGACGGGCTGGTTGTCTCCCACATAACTAACTCTTGACTTCATTGCAGAGCATTACGCTCCTCTGTGTCAAGTTCTCTCCTTATGGGAATTTTGCCCGTGTCTCGCCATGTGTCACGATTGGGTAAGAACTAAAGTTCACGGGTGCAAGTTTTGTGTGGCTTGCTCCTCTGTTAGTTCCGTCATACGTGATTGCTCTACTGACGAGACATATAAAAAATAGGGAAGTGTAGCTTATTTGCGTTTCTCGAAAAATTTCAGCCCATCCATTTCAGTCACGTATTGGAATCCTGCCCCGCCATTACACGCAAAACAAGAAAACAGTTAAGCATTACTATCCTCTAACGCCAGAAAAGCTGCGGCTTCAAAAAGGGGCCGAGGCTGGGATTTGAACCCAGGCAAAAGGCTCCACAGGCCTCTAGGCTACCAAGCTACCTCACCTCGGCCACAAGGCGATATTGTTTTGCCTGACCTCGCCCATCTTATGCATCGGGTTTTTTTACGTTTTCGGATGGTCTCGCCACTGCTGGCATATTATCCTTTTATGTGCCCAAGAGACTATGCTTATAAATTGCCGCACGTCTGACTCTAGCCGCCTTCGAAGGACAAACAAAGTTGAAGAGAAGACTATACAAAACAGCTTCTTTGCTTTTGACAGTATCATTGTGTGTGGTTAGTAGTTTCTCCATTATTTGTTTTGCTCCAGCCGTCAGCGCAGAGATAACAGAGGAAAGCATAATTGCAGAGATGATAGCACAGATGAACACGACAGAAATCTACAACACCCTATACGACCTACAGAGTTTCGTAACGCGAAGATACTGGACCCCGGGAAACGTGGAAGCGGCAACTTACATTTACAACAGACTCAGCAACATACCAAGATTAAGCGTTGAGTACCAAAGCAGCTACTACAATAACGTTATAGCAACCCTTTCTGGCGTCAACGACACTTCCAACGCCGTCTACATTGTGGGAGCCCACTACGACAGCATTTCCTCAGACCCAAACTATGCACCAGGCGCTACGGATAACGGCGTCGGCGTTGCCATCGTACTGGAGTTTGCCAGAATCATGAGCCAGCACAGTTTCGAGCACACTTTAAAGTTCGCCTTCTGGAATGATGAAGAGGACGGCGCGCTTGGCAGCACAGAATACGTAAAATACATTGCCAGCAATGGAATCGGCATGCAGCTTTACATGAACTTTGACCCTGGCTGCTATGACCCTGACAGTCGAATGGTGCTCGACATAGTTTCTAATCAGCAGTCAAGCTGGGTTTCGAACATGATGACTGAATGCAACACTCGGTACGACATCAACTTCATCTTGACCTACAACACTTACACGTTTGTAAGCGACCATACACCATTTTGGGATTATGGATACACTGCGGTTACCACTCATTCAGAATCGCATGGACCTGCTCATACGCCCCAAGATACCGTTGACCAAGTCTCCACTGTTTATGCACAGAAAAACGGTCAACTGGGCATGTCTGTAATCGCGACGCTCGCTGAAGTCGTTCCCAATGAAGTCCCAGAATTTTCATCCGCCCGCGCCGTACTGTTAACTGCACTTGTAGCATCCGCCGCGGTTATTCTCGTTAGCGCTCAGAAGAAAACAAAAGCTTTGAAGCGCACGCTGAAGGAAAAATAGAAGGCTCAAGGCTTACTATTTTTGTGTTTCACGGTAAACTGGAAACCTGAGCAGCGCCACGATTCCGCCTAAAGCAAGCAGCTTCGCGCCTGCCTCATGTTCTGTGCTGACCACGGCAACGCTGCCGCGCCGCTGCTCCACCGCCCGCATAAGCTCCTCCAAATGCAAACGCTGCTCCTCCTCAGATTCACGCAGCATCGTGTCGGCTACAATCAGCTTTTCAACGGCGCTCAATTGCACCGCGTTCTCCACTTCAGCAAGCCCGTAAGTGATTGTAGCTTCGCCTTTTCCCAAGCGTTTCATAACTTCCTCCATGGTCTCCGTTTCATCAACAATACGCAGTTGCGCCGCCGCCTTCAAAAGAACACCTGAGCGTAAAGCTTCATAGATGCCGCTTACGCCGCCGCTGTTGACGCTTTTCACGTCCACAACAGCCTTAGCTAAGTCGCCTGCGTTATCCGCCACGTACCTTGAGAAGTCGCTTTTCACGAAGCCAACGCCTACAATCACGACAAGGTCATGGTGGGTAGCCCACAGTTGCGTTAAGCTGTTCAGTGCACGGTTGAAGTAGTCTTTCGTGACGGCGCTTCGTTTTTCAGCTTCCAGTTTGCCGGGCAGTTTCACGTGTTCCTCGACTTTAATGTCCACGCCGTACTGCTTGGTTTCGGCTATGGCGAAGCCCTCATCGTCAATTGCCACTATCAGCAGGGGTTTTTCGGTTTCGCTTGCCCGTATTAGCCTGTCGATTATGTGTTTTGGCCATTCTTTTTTCACGATGGTCACGGGCTGGTTTAATGAAATGTTAAGCGTGTGGTGTGCGCCTGTAGGGATGATTTCTGGCGCGTGGCAGATTAACCCGTGGACGCGCAGTTTGCCGAGGAACTTGTCCCAGCTCACCGATTCCACCGCCACACCCATGAAGGCTGAAACTCGTTCGCCGCTTTTAGGGCGTGAATATTCTTGGTCGGATTTGATGGCTCGTGAAGAGTAAGCGTAGACTTCATCGCCTTTGTAGATGACGTTGTACAAGTGCCACAGGTCATCCACCGAGTCGGGCACTACCTTGATGAAGTCTCTGGCGAGGTTTTTCTCAATAACCTTCACGGTTCACTGCGCCTCACAGCATAATTGGTTTAATGCGTAATTAACCTTCACGTGGCAAGGCTAAGTTATGCGATTGCGTTTTTAAGGTGAATGAACATATGTGCAGTGACGGCACAAGCCACGTGTCGTCTGCACGTTACAAAAGAAGGAGATATGGAATGGCTCAAAGATTAGTCGTGGTGAAAGTCGGCACCAGCGGCATAACCACACGCGAAGGAAAACTTGACGAGGAAGAAATGCAAAGGCTAACTAAGCAGATAGCCGCCGCACGCAAGCAAGGCGTCAAAATAGTCCTTGTGACTTCGGGCGCTGTAGCAGCAGGCATAGCTGAGCTAGGCATAGCGCCGAAGCCTAATGATATTGTTTTTCAGCAAGCTTCAGCAGCCGCGGGGCAAAGCGTGCTCATGGCAAAATACCGTGAGCTCTTCAAGGAACACGGGTTGAAGGTTGCCCAAATCCTGCTCACTGCAGAAGATCTGTCCAACCGAGCCTCCTACGTACATACATGCAACGTTCTGGAGATGCTTTTGAAGCTGGGTGTTGTCCCGATAATAAATGAGAATGACGTGACATCAGTTGACGAATTAACGCCGTTAACTGAAGGGTACCGCGTGAACTTCAGCGACAACGACATTCTCTCAGTGCTCGTAGCCAACGCGATAAGAGCAAGCTTGGTGGTTATTTTGTCGGATGTGGACGGCTTGTACACGACTGACCCGCAGAAACCAGAGGCAAAGGTGATAAAAACTGTGGAAAACATCACTGCTGAACTGAAAAACGCGGTTAACGGGAAAGGCAGGTGGGGCAGAGGCGGCATACAAAGCAAAGTGAAAGCAGCGGAAATCGCCACAACATGCGGCATACCCGTGGTGGTAGCGAACAGCCGAAGAGAAAACGTGCTCATAGACATCCTCGCTGACAAAGAAGTGGGTACATACTTTAAAGCGCAGAAGCGGATGCCCGCTGTGAAACGGTGGATAGCCTACGGCGCTTCAGTGAAGGGGCAAATCCACGTTAACGAAGGCGCCAAGAAGGCGATACTGGAAGGCTCAAGCCTCTTGCCTGTAGGCGTAAGCAAAGTTGTTGGGCACTTCAACGTAGGCGATGTGGTGAGTTTAGTTGACGAGAATAACGTTGAGTTCGCGAAGGGAAACCCCAACTACAACAGTGGCGAGTTAAACCTGATAAAGGGCTTACAGATTAACGAAGTTAAGAAGAAGCTCGGGTGTATTCACCAAAAAGAAGTTATTGAACATAGGCATATACATCTCGTAAGGGAAGAATCATGATACTGGAACTATGTAAAAAGGCGCAAGCAGCCTCGGTTCAACTGGCTAAGCTTTCAGGCGAAGCTAGAAACGAGGCGGTCTGCAAGATGGCTGACGCGATTGAAGCAAACGCGGAGAAAATTCTCGCCGCCAACAAGAAAGACGCTGAGGCAGCCAAAGCCAGAGGGCTGAAAGCCGCGTTGCTGGATAGGTTGGCTCTGGACAAACTCAAAATAGCGGATATGGCGAGTTGCCTGCGAGAAGTCGCGGAGCTACCTGACCCTATAGGCACAATAATCAGCACATGGACGAGACCCAACGGCTTAGTAATTGGGCAAATGCGCGTGCCCCTAGGCGTAGTAGGCATAATTTACGAGTCCAGACCCAACGTCACGTCAGATGCCGCGGGAATTTGTATAAAATCAGGCAACGCGGTGATTCTCAGAGGCGGCTCAGACGCCATAAACTCAAACGTCGCAATAGGCAACGTGATGCGCGACGCGTTGGCAGGCACCAGCGTGCCAGCTGATGCAGTGCAAGTTGTCAGTTCAACGGATAGGCGAGTAGCAGAAGAGTTCATGCAGATGCGCAAGTACGTGGACGTGCTGATTCCTCGTGGAGGCGCTGATTTGATACGGACGGTGGTGGAGAAAGCGTCTATCCCAGTTATCGAGACTGGGACGGGTAACTGTCATATTTACGTTGAGGAAGACGCTGATTTAGACAGGGCTGTTCCGATAATTATTAACGCCAAATGTCAGAGACCTGGCACATGTAACGCGGCAGAGAAACTCTTAGTGCACAGTAGCGTAGCCGAGCGGTTTCTGCCCGTGGCAATCGCGGCGCTTAGAGCGAAGGGCGTTGAAGTGAGAGGCTGCGAGAAAACGGCGAAAATAGTTGCAGACGTGAAGCTTGCCACTGAAGAGGACTGGTACACTGAATACTTGGATTTCATAATCGGCGTGAAAGTCGTGAAGGACTTAGATGAAGCCATCGCGCACATAAACAAGTACGGCACAAAACATTCGGAGTCTATCCTGACAGCAAACTTTGACAAAGCGATGCGTTTCATCAAGGAAGTGGATTCTGCGGCGCTCTACTGGAACGCGTCTACGCGCTTCACGGATGGCAACCAGTTTGGTTTGGGCGCGGAAATTGGAATCAGCACGCAGAAGCTGCATGCGCGGGGACCCATGAGCGTTCAACACTTGACCACTACGAAGTACTTCATTCTCGGCAGTGGGCAAATCCGAAAATAGCACTGCACACTTTTTTCTAATTCGCCAGTTAGAGTACGTGCAGTGATAGTGGCAGCACCGTTTACCGTAGAAGCATTTAACCGTTGGCTTGTTGCGAGAAGTGAAATTCTCAGCAACGCATGTTCTTGAAACAATATTGAGATATCCTAAAATACTTGAGTATAAACTTAAGTTTTTAATGACCAAGAAATCACACTACATAACGGGTATTCTTATTGTTGCCCTATGCGTTATTGGCTTCACAGCACTCTTGTTATACCAACCATATACAAGTCAAAATCCCAGTGAGACAGTAGTTGCTGGCGTGGTTGCAGGTGACGTTTTCACCTACAACATAAGAGCCTACGCAACACTTATTGATGCCAACGCAACTGTACCTGAAGACTTTTATGAGCTTAACATGACTGAATGGTACCGAGTTACAATAACTCAAGTAAATGATACAGAAGTCTCATTTTCTTCGAAATGGCGTTTTTCAAATGGGACTGAAATTGATGCGATAGGGAAAGTTAACATTAAAACGGGAGTAGGCAACAGTCAAGATTTTTGGGCTATTTACGCCTCTGGTCTTGAAGTTGGTGACGCGGCGCGTCCTTTTGGATTTAATAGGCAGGTTATTAACGCGACGGAAACGCGAACTTACAAAAGCGACGAAAGGGAAACAAATGTCATACGCGAAGAAAACACGTTCTACGAAACGAACGACCCAACGGGGAACAGTACATGTGAAAGCTATCGTTCCATCTATTTTGACAAGCAAACTGGAATGCTTGTTGAGTTCGTAAACAGCGATTTTTACAGCAGTCCACAGTTACTGTTAGTGCTAAAATGGGAAATCGCAGATACTAACGTTTGGGCTGTCGCGTAATACGAGTCTATTGGCTTTTCTCATCAAGACGGAAAACTTGTGTAATAAAATCTTTGTTAAAATAACAAAAAAAGAAAGGGGGTAGTGTTTTTCGGTTTTTATGCTCGTCTTCTGAGCAGCAGTAATAGAACGACGCCGACTATGATGATGGTTATGATTATGCCGATAACAGCGGGGATGAAGTATGCTTCGGAAATTGGTACTGGTGAAGCTGTTGGAGCGGGAGTAGCTACTGGTTCTTCTAATACAACGAAGCTTGTTTCAGCGTATGATGCGTAATAAGCTGCGGAACCAGCGAAAGTAGCGTAGACATTGTAGTATCCAGGAACCTCAGGAGTTACTGCGCAACTGAACATGCCGCTTCCGTCGCTTGTAGCGTCACCAAGGTGCACGTAGTTGCCGTTTGGATCCATCGCGTCAATTGATACTGGAACACCAGTTGCGCCTGCAGGCTGTGCAAACTGCTTGTATACGTATAGCATCCAGTCACTCTGGCTTGCATCGGACATTGCGGGAACGCCGTTCGGGAATCGTAGCTTCATTTCGTCGGTCACTGCGCCAGGTGACACATCCATAACAGTGCCTCTGACTATTAGAGGTGTGTCAAAGGGCACGGCAGTGTCTGGTGCAGTAACAGTCATTGTGCTGGGTCCTTTGCCGATAGCGTATACGCGCTGGTCAAATGTATCCATGGTTGCGATTATGCTGTCGCCGATTATTGCGCGTCCACCCCAGCGGGTTTGACGGAATAATCCGTTAGCGCGCCATATCTCTGTTCCGTCGGTAGCGTTAAGGCAAATGAATGGTGCACCGCGCGGCTTTGGATCTAATGCAGAGTGTTCCATTGAACCAATGTAGCACTTTCCATCGGTGAAGAAGACAGACATTAACCACCAGTTACTGCTAATGTATGATTCTCCGTACTCGTCGGTAGCGTTGTATGTCCAAGCTGGTTGTCCGTTTCCCTCAAGGTCATAAGCGTACACTATTCCACTAACGCTTGCAGAAATCAGCATGCCATTATAGATGTTGTGGCTTGATCCGGGGCTGTCATCCCAAGCGTCTGGAAACTTCTGACTTGGCGTTTCAAACAAGTACTTTCCGGTTTCGAAGCTGTAAACATAGTGTTTTCTGTTAAGATTGGCCCATAGGGCACCAGCCTCTTCGCTGATACCCACCCAACCGACTTGCATTCCTGACATCGATAAATTTCCATCAAC
>CAZYUQ010000037.1:0-11466 GCA_964650565.1 uncultured Candidatus Bathyarchaeia archaeon
GTTGAGACTATGGCGATTTTGCAGTTTTCTTTCAGCATCCTGTCGAAGTTGGAGTTGGCTGTCATATGCTTCTTGTATTGCTGTTTCGGTATTATTTGTTTGTGTTTTTGCATGGCTTCAGGCGTGAGGGAAAACAAAAAAGAAGGGAGGGGAGATTGTTGGTTTTTATTCTTTAATCATGTTGAACACTGACTTTATTGCTACTACCACAGCAGCGGGAGCGGCAAATGCTACTATGTATTTCAAGATGTAGGTTGCAAAGCCGTATAATAGGTCATGTATGCTTGCTAGAGGTCCCCAAACGTTCACGCTGGCAGCTACCACCAACGCGATTGTAGCAATTAGAAACGGTGTTACTTCTTTTGAAGTTATGCTTAAGAGACCGATTATTAAGCCCAAGATCAGCATTATCAGCATTACCCAGCCGTCTACGGCTCCAACGGATCCGCTCCATGCCATATAGCCAACCACTAGCCCCATAACGATTGCTATGATGACAACGAGAATGTATGCCCACTTAGATACTTTTTCGAGTTCCATTTTAACCCCAGAAAATTATGTATTGTTTGTAACGTGTTATAAGTTTTTTGTCTGTTTGTATGTGCCGCAAGTTTTGCTATGTTGATTTGGTGGTGTGGCGGTGGAACGGTGGGGTGTATTGTTGAAAAGTAACAGAGGCATTTTCTGATGGCACCCTCTGCAAGATGCTGGTTTGCTGTGGGGTTAATGAATATATTTTTATGTTGGGTAAGTAACTTTATGCTTCATGCAGTGGTTGGGGCTGTAGTCCAGACAGGTTAAGACGACGGGCTCCAGAAAGCAAGCAACGGGTTTGCTGACCGCGTGGGATGACGAAGTTCTGGAGCGGTCTTAGAGAAACCCGTAGGAGCAGCCAGGCGCTGTTTCCGGGTAAAGGTCGTCGGTTCAAATCCGGCCAGCCCCACCATCAACGCAACGTCATTGAAAAACAAATAACTTCAAAAAACCTCAGTTCCAACGTGAATTGCCTACGCCGACGCTCCAAAATCAGTCAAGGTTCTCTGCGGCGTCTCCTTAACGTACAAGGGATACGTGATTTTTGTTCCCTCCACAACAGCGGTTGGACTTAATTCATGATTAAACTTATGCTCACTGTTCAAGACATGCTCCACTTTTATGTGCCTGACGGTGAGGGCATCTGAAAGGAGACTACGATGGCAGCGCCACGGCAACGCTTCCGCACACATCAACGCAACGCGTTTTTCTCTGGCGAGCGCCATAAGCTTAAGAAGGTTCTCAGTGAACTCGCGAGTCTGCATGTAGTCCGCATACCCCCTGAAACCTTTATTACGTAGCGCCTTGTTCACCGAGCCCCTGCTGGGTCGGCGTAGCCCACCAACTTCAGGCATGTGAATGTAGCGTATGCCCTCCGTTTTCAGCGCGTCAGGCAATGTTTCCTTGTTAAACTGGGAGTTATGTCTTGACCGCGGAACCTTCCGCACATCCACGACTAACGTCACGCCATGCGCCTTCAGGATGTCGATGAATTCTTTTGCTGTCCGTGTGGAGTGCCCCACAGTAAACACCGTGGTTTCAGACTCAGGTTTCATTAACGGCTGCTCCCGCAGACGCCTATTGTTGGAGGGCGTATATTAACGCAAGCCACAGTTTAGCTCTTGGCGGCGTGCGGGAATGGCATAAATAGCTAGTTCGGCATGTGTTTGTTAGGGCGTAAGGTGAAGATTGTGGGGTTTCAGTTATGTTGGAGACTGGGGTAAGTTTTGAAGATGAATTAATCCGTGCGATGCAAGAGGAGCTTAAGCGCGCGTTAGCTGACGAAAACGGCTATGCCGCTGGCGCAAAGGGCAATGGGGCAACTGCAGAGGCAACGCGCGAAAAACGAAAAGAAGCAATGCTCAGCATTCTTGCAGCGTCAGTTAGAACGCAAAGGCTGTATTTTGTTGTCCGCGCCACACTCATGAGCCTGCTAGGCGCCTTGATTACTTTCCTTACAGTAGCCTATCTGGGCTCAATCGACGTGGTTCAAGCCGTGCTTTTAGGCATGTTAATCTTTGTTGCCTCGCTCATCGTATCCAGATTATTTGACAGGCAAATCGTAGCGGTGTCAAAGCGTATCATCAGCGCCTTGAGCAGGCACAAGCGGGCAAGAGCGTTCGTCCTGAAAAACCTCTAAAAGCCGTTGCACGCACTGTTCGCTAAGCGTGCTTAATGTCTTCGGTGTCAACAAGGTTAAGAAGCAGCTTGACCGACGCCGTGTTTGCTTGATTTAGTGAGTAGTTCACGCTCATTCCCTCCTGCTCCGCCTCAATTAGCCCCGTCTGCTTCAGCTGGTTCATTTGCCAACTCAACGCCTGCGAAGACAAGCCAACCTTCTGCGCCAAACTCTTATGAAGCATCGGGCTGCTCTGCGCTAAAGCTGCCAGTATCTTTCTTGCGGTGGCATGTCTCAGAAGCGAAATCGTCTGCATATCCGCTTCCCCGTAGGTATCAGCTTCAAAATACCTTCGACACTGCCCATCGCTGTACACTTGAAGCAAGCCAGCTCGCGTCAAAATGTTCAAGTGGTACTGCACTACACCTATGGGCAAGTCTAACATGCTGCAGATTCCTCTGAAGTGAATTCCCGGGTTGCTTTTGGCACAGTCGTAGATTTCCATTCGCGCCGGCTGGTTCAGCACGTTCAAATTGTTATGCAAGCCTGTGCCCACAACAAGCGGCATGGAGAAAACAAGCTTGTGAGAACTGCCAGCGCCTTGAATTTGAGGCGGTAACGGAAGCAAGCTGTTTTGCGCGTAGACGAGGCTTAGTAAAGAAATCGAGCATACCATCAGGATGAAGCATGCGGTTAATGCTGTTCTGCGCTTCATGTTACTGTCACTGTTGTGGAGAAAAATGGCAGTTTGGTTATTTATCAAATTCTGTAAGCAACTGTACTAATGTAAAGTGGTGTACCATAAAGCCTTTTTTTCAGTTGCAACTTATCATTACAGAACAGATGGTGACGCCGTAGATGGAAACGCCTGAAACAAAAAAGAAAAGAAAAAAGAAAACGCGTCTTGTCCTGCTGCAGAAGCAGGAAACAGAAAGTCCAACGCTTGCTGAACTGGTTGATGTCTTAGCTAAACTGGAACAAGAAGGAAAACTCGTTGATATTCAGATATGCCCGAAATGCAAGAGCCCGAAAGTTCGCCGAGTGGAAACCATGAGCGGAGACTTATGGAGCCACATGGGAATTGTTCCACCAAAATTCATGTGCCCAGAATGCGGCTGGCGGGCACGCCTAGTTTTGAAAGCAACAAACAAACGCTTAAGCGTCAGAGACGTTGAAATAATAGCCGAAGCGTTAGAAGCAGAAAGTCCACACGAGTAAGCAGCTTTGCCTTGTTCGCTGTTGCCTGTTATTCTTCGGGTTTCATTTGCCACTCACAGCAAGCATCGCCATTTCCGATACACTTGGTTTCTTTAATGTCCGCTTTCTTTCCCATAATGTGCTTGTACGTGCCGCTTACGAAAGAGGCCACGATGTTGCAGTATGTTGCTTCGTCCTTGTTGCGCATTTCAGCGAAGAAGTTATTCCAGATTCTGAATGTGAGCTCACCCTTTTCTGTGTCTAAGTGAGTAACTTCGATTTTTCCTAAGCCCGCGTCAGTGAACCTTTGAACCGCTGTTTTCAGGAATACTGCAGCGTCGGCTTTTGTTTGTTTGGGTACTTTTTCCGCGTATTGTTCACCTGCTGCTTTGCCTGCTTCGCTGATGATGACTTGGGCGCCTGACTGGAAAAGATCTGTGAGTCTCGAGAAAATTTGATGCATTCGCTCTTTTGTTAAGATAATGCACCTATCGCCAGTTACTTTATCATAGATAAGACCTTTCTTTTCGTCGAACTCATACTCCATGTCCTGTTCACGACATATGCTTTTGTCATGTTATGGTATTTATATTTTTGAACGTTTCAACCTGTACGGTGCAGGTCTTGTTGGATTTTTCTGATTTTTCAGAAAAATATAAATATTCAAACCGACATTGAATCTGATTTTGTGGTAACAATGGCAAATAGCGGAGGATGCTGCAAAATAAACGCCGTCGTCACTATGGACGCAAAGGGGCAATTAGTTTTACCGAAAGACCTACGTGAAAGAGCAAAACTGAAGCCAAACGATAAACTGGCGGTTATCGGTTTTGAACGCGACGGCGACGTATGTTGTATAGTCCTGGTTAAAGCTGACGCCCTCAGCGGCACAGTGAAGAACATGCTTGGACCAATTCTAAACGAGGCACTCAAGTAGGACGGTGAAACGTGTGAATAAAGAAAAAGTAAGAAAAATGGTGCGGGAAGGCTACGGCAAAATCGCCAAGGCTGAACGTTGCGGTTGCGGCTGCGGCTCAGGAGTAAGCCAGCAAATAGGCTACAGTTGCGGCGAATTAAACACGGTGCCTGAAGGCGCAGACCTTGGCTTAGGCTGCGGAAACCCTGTAGCTTTAGCGTCGCTGAAAGAAGGCGAAACCGTGATTGACTTAGGCTCAGGCGCAGGCTTAGACTGCTTCTTAGCCGCCAAAAAAGTAGGCGCTGCAGGAAGAGTCATAGGCGTGGATATGACGCCTGAAATGCTCGACAAAGCCAGAGCTAACTGCAGAAAAGGCGGATACGGAAACGTGGAGTTTCGTTTAGGCGAAATTGAGAATTTGCCCGTGGCTGATGGCACAGCAGACGTAGTTATTTCTAACTGCGTGATTAACCTGTCGCCTGAAAAACAGCGCGTGTTCAACGAGGCGTTCCGCGTGCTGAAAGCTTGTGGCAGATTGATGATTTCGGATATGGTACTGCTGAGAGACATACCAGAAACTGTTAAGAAAAGCGTGTTAGGCTATATCGGCTGCGTATCAGGCGCAGAAATGAAAAATGAATACCTTAAGCTTATTGAAAACGCTGGCTTCAAAGAAGTGCAAATCATTGAGGAAGCGCATCTTTCAGCGGAAACAGTGCTCAGCGACGCCACGGCAAAAGCCCTTATGGAGGAAATGAAGTTGGATAGGAAAAGCGTGGAAGAACTCGTCAGTTCGGTCGTAAGTGTCAAAATCTCAGCTACGAAACCACAAGAATAGCTTGCGAGAGAAGCAACTGCCTCTTCTACATGATTTATTGTTGTTTTTTTGGGAGTAACGTTCAATAATGGCTTTTGCGCTTAACATTAAAGCAATGATTCCGCTGTTTAATGTTGATTATCACCCTTACGGAGTGCCTTCCCTAGGTGACCGAGACAGCGACATACTCGCGTTCTTAAGCCAAGAAGAATTCTCCTTCTTCACGTTCGAAGGACTCAAACGGCGGCTAGGCTTGCACCCTGAAACATTATCGCGCATACTTAACCGCCTAGAGCAGGAAGGCGTAATCAAGAAAACAGCACACGGCTACACAGTCACACGCGAAATCACCAAACGGTTAAAACTGCATCAAGCAAGCGACAGCGAATCACGCATGTCGCTGCTACACACGTATTTGCCGTCAGACATGCCCGTCCAACACTTGGTTTCGAACCTTCGAGGCAAATGGTTCGGACTACTTCGATGGCTAGGCTTAGCTGAAAACAGCGACGGCGTCACGCTGAAGTGGATAACCGAGGACGGCGACATCCAAATCGACGCGAAAATCACCGAAAACATGCTCAACATCGAAGCCAAGTTCCTCCACCACAACAACCTGGACCGCGCCTTAAAAGCAGCTTACCAGCTGATGGCGTATATTGGCAAGTTATGCGCACGCACGCCCATGGCGAGACACGTGGCTTTCTTCGGCGACTCAGACTTCCACTTGATGTCCGCGTAGCCAACTGTGACTGAGTTTAAGCGTTCCTCCGTCAACAAATAGCATGATGCCTACTCTATTTTTCAGAGGTGTATTAACCAAAATGGCTCAATTAGTTAACCCCTTAGAAGTGTTAAAATCCATATCCGACGCCACAACCGCACTGGTCCAGAAGCTCTCAAGGTCAATAGTCAGCGTAAACTCGCAAGTTTCACACGGCACAGGCATAGTCCTGAACCGCCAAGGCTACATCGTAACCTGCAACCACGTCCTATCAGGCTGCAACACCGTGCGCGTAGGACAAGGAGAACAAACCTGCACCGCAACCGTAATCGGCGTAGACCCCTACAACGACATCGCCCTGCTCAAAGCTGAACACGGCAACTTCGAACCCGCCGACTTCGCCGACTCCGCCAAACTAAGCACGGGGCAATTCGTAATCGCGCTTGCCAACCCGTTCAACAGGCAAATGCCCACAGCAACCACAGGAATAATCACCAACCCAGACGCCACGCTCAAGCACATGCATGGAACAGCCATGGAACACGCTATTGCAACTGACGCTAAACTGAACCCGGGCTTTTCAGGCGGACCTTTGGTGGATGCAGCGGGCAAAGTGATAGGCATAAACGTGGCTTACGTGTGGTCACGGGGCATTGCTATTCCCAGCAGCAAAATCCAAGCAGTTGCAAACAGGCTCATGCAGGGCGGCGCAATCAAACGCGGCTACCTCGGCGTAGTATCCAACACCGTGATGATACCGCAGGAGCTTGCAGACGAAACAGGCATCAACCAAGACACAGGCGTAATGATATTCTCAGTTGAATACGGGTCACCAGCTAAAAAAGCAGGCTTAACCATGGGCGACGTCATCATCGAATTCAACGGAAGCCCAGTCCGAGACTTCTACGACCTGCCACGGCTGCTGGCAGACGATGTGGTCGGCAAAGAAACCCGAATCAAAATCATACGCGGAGAAAAACTCGTAACCCTCACAATCACGCCAGCCCCGGCAGAAGGCGAAAACAATGAATAACCATGCACCAGCAACTTTCCCGCTTGAACTGGAGCCGCCAACCCCGCTTCCGCGTCCAGCGCCATACCGTCCCATTCCCTCGCCGATTCCGCGGTTCAGCACTGAACCACCCGCACCGCTAACTCCAACGCTTATAATACGAGAAAACTGGAACTAACCGCTTTTTATGCGGTTTAGCCTGTTCTTTTTGCGCCGCAGTTCGGGCAAACAGTCACAAGCTGATCCATCAGCATTCCGCAGTACTTGCAGGGAATCATGACTACTTGCCGCACAACTTCCTTCTCTTTTATTACAGGTTGCGCTGACGGCTGCACCACCTGTAGCGCTTGTATTTTTGATACCACGTCTGGTCGTCCATCCACTGCTACAACAGCCTTAATTGTCCATGTGACGCTTTGCTTGATGCCTTGAACAGTTGCGCGCCCACCTGCGGGGATGTTCACGCTTAACTGGAAATCCCGTGTTTCACCATTAGCTAAATGCGTAGGACCGCTTAAGACAGGTCTAGCGGAAAACAGCACTGACGACTCGTCCACTTCCCGTGGCAACGTGCGTCTTAACTGTGAGTCATAATATTGTCTGATGACGCGTGCTTGTTCCACGCAGGACATTTCACACCGCACTTCAGTAGCGTCAAAACCTTCCCTTGAAGAAACAGTCACACTGCCTTCCAAGTTCTCGCCTAACGCCACGCTGTACGCGTTAAGCTTCAACTGTAAACTGGCTTCAGGCGCAGTGAATTTGTTCGTGAACTTCTTGAAGAACAGTCTCAGTACACCACCATTTTCAATGCGCACTCTTGTACTACCGTTACCTATTTAACGCTTTAGAATAAGCCTTCGCAAAACACGTCATCCCAAAACTCAAGCAGCTGTACCCTGCCGACTAGGCGCTTTTGATGGCTTTCACTGTCCGCTCCAACAAAAGCTGCGCTGCCTCCTGCGAAGGCCAACTTCCAAGCCCGCAGTCAGGACCCGTGAACCTCAGTCTATCGCCGTACTTTATTTTGGCAGCAAGAAACCGCTTCCTAATTACCGCCTCGTCATCAACTAGTTGCTCTGCCGTCGGTTTCGACACGCCCTTGTCGTTCAACTCCGCCAGAATCGAGTCAATATCCGTTCTCGACACGCCTACGCGTATCTGCTTGTCTGCGGCTTCCAGCATTCTCCGCGAGACGCTTTCAATGTTTTGCGGTGACGCCGCGTACTCAAACGATACTACGTCGATGTTTTTCACGTTTAGCAAGTCGGCAAGCCGCGTTGCCGAGTGGAGATGAATCTGCCGTATGGCACCTTTGAAGTCGAAGGCTTTCTCCAAAACCTCGCACAGCAGAGTGCTTTCTGCGGTTATGTTTGTAAACCCGAAGCTGGGCTCGTCGATGGACACCACTTCGGTTTTAACGTATTTCTGGTCTAATACAGCGTTCCGCGCGAAACGCCTTATGGTTTCTGCGAAGCCGTCAAGCACATCGGGGTAAGCGACGGCGCCTATTTCCTTCAAGTACTGTTCCATAGGACCAAATAGGCATATGCGCAGCGGAATTTTCTTTCCCAGTTCTTCACTGAGGGGCTTGGCTTCTTCTCTGATTAATTGTACTTCAGGTAGAATCGCGTGTGTTTCTTCAACCACGAAACTGCCTTTCTCCATTGCTGAGTGGATAACGTCGCTGACCTGCGGCATCCCATGATACTGCGCTGGATAATTGATTACATCCAGTCCTGTGCGCCATTTTTTCTTGAACGCGTCAAGCGTGACTTTGCAGAAATTCGTTTGCAGAAACTCGTCTTTTCTAGGGTCTCTCCCGTGGATAAATGCCTCTCTTGCGAGGCGGTAAGCTTTTTCGAATGTTTCCCTGTTGATGTTTTGCGGCAGCGGGAAACTTCCCACATCGTCAATTAGCGCGTCCATAATGGTATATTGGCAACAGAATTCTATTAAACCTATAGCCGTAACGCTAAATACGGTTTGCAGAGGCACACCTATAAAAGAGAGAAAAACTATTGCTTCACTGCAATAAGCGGGAAAAACATGACAGAAGAATCCAACAAGAATGAAACTCCACTTCCAGAGAAACTTCTGGTCGACGACCCCATGAACTTTCCGTTCCACGCCGCTTACAGCGTTTACTCGGAATGTTTTGACGCGGTAACTGCTGCTGAAGCCAAGGCAGACTTGAACAGGAACATTGAAGCGCTCAAGCAAAACACGATAGATTACGAGACATTTTACAGGAACATATCCCATTACCGAAAAATGACGACTGCGCCACAAGAAAGATTTTCCTTGCAGACACAGCGAAAAAGAGATTGGCGCAAGAAATCTCAACGTGAAGACCGCATAAGAAGACACAAAAAATAGAGAAAAATCCCTCTTTTTGTCTACCTTGAAGTTTTAAACCTGCTTGACCCGCAAAAAAGTTGAGAAGCAACCCGTAAACGAAACTCATAAATTACTGTCATCAACTCAGTAATAAAACGGAGGAATTCTGTGAAAAAAATTGGAGAACTAGTTCAAGAGGCAGACTGGACAAAAGAGAAACATGTGCCCCTTATTGACTGTGCAGATACAGTTAAACCCGACGAAGTTTTCGAAGTGAAAGTTGCCATAGGCAAAGAGATTGCTCATCCAAACACAACTGAGCACCACATCAGTTGGGTATCGCTTTATTTCCTTCCAGACGGCGAAAAATTTCCATACCAAATAGGTCACTACGAGTTCACCGCGCACGGCGCTTCAGTTCAGGGTCCAAACACTAGCTCAGTGTACGCGCATCATGCAGTAACGACTTGGCTTAAGACAGGCAAAGCTGGCACTTTGCTGGCGGTTTCACTGTGCAACATTCACGGTTTGTGGCAGTCTTCGAAGGAAATCAAGCTGAAATAGGCTTGCCCTGCTCCTCTTTTCTCTTTTTATTAGCGCAAGAATAATATAGATAGTCTCAAAATCTCTTCTTGCAGTGGGATGTGTCGATATCAGAAGCAAAATTAGCTCTATAGGATACGTCAATAAAATTAGAGATAACATTCTCAGCATCAGGCGGAAAGCTCTTCTACCGCTTTTTGAAGAGCTGAAAGCGGCTGACTGCGTCATCTGCGGAGGCTCAGGCAGGTCGCTCCACTCGCTTAATGCTGCGATGAGTCAAATCGCCCTCAGCCAAGTAGGCTGGCGAAACAAAGTAGTCTTAACTCCCGATGACCCTGGCTTTCCAGGCAAAAACATGTACGACGCCGCGGCTGACCTTGAACGCCGCTACAAAAAAACGTTGCTGCTGATGAATTCGGGAAGCGGCTACTCAGATGACCCCTTAATGATGGCACAGGACTTGGCACGGTACATTGAGGAGAAGAAAACCTCCAAGTTTTCAATGGGATTGATGACGTCCGGCATGGAGTCGCCTCTATCTCAAATCACCCGTCAGCACGGCTGCGTGGTTCAGCTTAAAGGGCGAGGGCAATCTAAACCGTCGTTCGAGTACAGCGAAACTGGCATGATGGGGGACGTTTTCGAGCTGGGCAGTCTTTTGCTGTTGTGCATGATGATTGAGGCTGTTTTTAGAAATTTGGAAATAGAGGACGTGTTTAAACTCTGTAGGGACGAGTTTGCAAAGATAGGTGCCCTGATAGACGCTAACGTGTGTTCGGACACTTATGTGAAGCTTGTTGACCTGCTTGAAAAGCGAACTAACGTGTTTATAGGCGGAAAAGGCACTGCCAACGAAATCGCCAAAATGACCGGCGTCAGACTTTTCCACATTAAGAGCTTCTTAGGCGACAACGTTTACGTTACGCGAGGCGTTAACACGCCCCACCCGAGAGCGGGCGACCTTGAAATATTGTTGTCTTCTTCTGGCGAAACCAAACCTGTAATACTCTGGTGCGACGTAATGCAGAAGTTTAACGGGCACGTGTTGGCGATAACGGCGGCAAAAGACTCCACGTTAGCCAAGAAGGCAGACCTCAAGATAATTTTAGATGAAAAGACTAAGCCAGGCACACCGCGGCGGTTTTACACCAGAGCCGCCTACGTTTTGAGCCCTCTACCTGTTAAGTTAGCTGAACGCCTAGCTCAAAGAGGACTGCGGTTGCCCGAGTACATAATCAGCTGGTATCATTCAGTCACACAATAAAAAAATGAACATTTCACATTCGGCGGCGTACACATGGATCTGCTGCAAACAACAATCTTAGGCTTAATTCAAGGCGTAACCGAGTGGCTACCCGTATCCAGCACTGGGCACCTGCGGTTGGCAGAACACTTTTTCAACCTGAACTTGCCCATCCTTTTTGACGGCTTATTGCACGCGGGCACGCTCATAGTAACGCTGTTTTTCTTCCGCAAAGACATAAAAAACATCCTTGTCGCGCTCACAAAACGGGACTTCACAACGGAAAACGGAAAACTAATCCCCTTGATCCTTGTTGGGACAATCCCCACAGTGGTGATAGGCTTAGTTTTAGGCGACGCCATTGAAGCGTTTTTCAGCGATTTACTGCCCATAGCTGGCGCCTTCGTTATCTGCGGCGTTGCACTCTACAGCTCCAAAATTGGCAGCGAAAGCAAGAGCGGCATAGGCTACTTGGAAGCGTTAGCAATAGGCACAGCCCAAGGCATAGCGATAGTTCCTGGC
>CAZYUQ010000038.1:0-11461 GCA_964650565.1 uncultured Candidatus Bathyarchaeia archaeon
GTCTAGGATACATGCCTGGGGCGCATGCGGTCCTGGGTTCAAATCCCAGCGACCCCACCACATTCATCACACACGAATTAGCGAAAGCAGCATAAAAAATTATATACATAAACAAAGTATCAGCATTGAATTAACGCTAAGAAGGAGAAGGGATTTCATGACTGGGGAAGTTGGGGTAGAAAAGGGTTCCAATTGGAAGAAATTCGTAAGAAAACATTGGAACATAGTTGCCATATTTGTAGTAGCAGGCATTTTGGCATTTACAGGTGCAGTTTACGTCTATTTGTGGTTTGTAGGAGAAGCTCAATCAACTGGTCTGGTGCCATCGACTATAGGTCTATTGACAATGGAAAATATAGTGATGTCCACTTTGCATTTGATTTTCTGGGAACTCCTCTTCATCGGCATTCCAGCAATTATAGGAGCAGTAGCAGGTTGGCAATGGTGGAAAAGGCTGCCTGAAGAGGAAAAGAAAGAATACCAATTCTTTGGCAAACGCTCACGCATAACAAGCGGAGGAAGTGGAGTATCGCTTTTGTTCTTTATTGCTTTCTGCATCAAGGTTTTCATCGATGGAAACTGGAATGTTGCTATTGCATCTTGGACTTTGGACTATGTTGTGGGTTCAATGGTTACAATACTAGTCTGGATTGCAATCATCTTTGGAATTCCTGCAGCAATAGGAGTCATCTGGTGGATACACCACGAGATAAAGAAGAACCCCTAAACCCTTTTTGTTTTTGCCATTAACTTTCTATTGGTCGTTTTCTGCTATTAGCATGAGCTGTTTAAAAAAGGAAGCTTGCGGGAAATGTCGCCAATGAGGGCTGGGTTCAAATCCCAGCGACCCCACCACTACTATGTAAATTCAAGTTTTTTGTTCGGTGAAGAGCTGTCACTAGCATAGCATCTATTATAGCCTAGTTTATCCTTTAGTTATAGCTTGGACAGTGTTTACGTAGTTTGAAGGAGGCGATACGTTGAACAAAGTCAATTTCGGTGTGTTTCTTCCTTTTTACGCTTTCGAATTCGGAGAAAAGGATACCTCACCATTGTTTAATCGTGTTCGCGATGTCGTTCTAGAGTGTGAACGATTAGGTTATCATTCCGTGTGGCTGGATGATCACCTAATGTTCGGCAAGAGACCTATACTTGAATGTTGGACAACCCTCGCCACGCTTTCTTCATTGACTAAGAGGATACGGCTGGGCACCATGGTGTTATGCAGTTCTTTCAGAAACCCCGCTTTACTCGCCAAAATGGCTGCTACACTCGATGTTATCTCAGGCGGCAGATTAGAGTTTGGCATAGGCGCAGGCGTCCAGAAAGAGGAACATGTAGCTTACGGGATGCCGTTTCCCGAAGCAAAAATCAGGATAGAGCGCATGAAAGAGGTCGTGGAAATAATAAAGAAGATGTGGACTGAAGAAAAGGCAAGTTACAAAGGAAAACACTACGAAATAAATGAAGCAATATGCGAGCCTAAGCCCGTGCAGAAACCTCATCCTCCCATAACAATAGGAGGCGGCGGAGAAAAACTAACATTAAAAGTAACAGCGCAATACGCTGACAGATACGACTTTGGCTACTTGCCCTCCTTGGAGCTTTACAAGCACAAACTGGAAGTTTTAGAAAACTATTGCCGTGCAGTAGGCAGAAGCCCTCAAGAAATAGAGAAATCATGCTGGCCCGGCGGTCAAGTGTTAATTTCTCGCGATCAAGAAGAGCTAGGCGAAAAACTTTTGCAGCGTAAACCGAAGAGGGTTACCATAGGCGATTTTGAGAAACTCAATCTTGTGGGCACTCCTGATGACTGCTTGAAGAAGCTGCAGCCGTACGCTGATTTAGGCGTGACGCACTTTATGCTGTTCTTCGGTGACCTTCCAAGTCTAGACGGATTGAGATTGTTCGCGGGGTCTGTTATGAAAAAGATGCAATCAATTAACCGCTAAATGGGATGGGCTTGTCTTGCCTTCAAGGTCAAAATAATAAAAGAACATGTTTGCGTTACTTTTTTATGTTCTCTTTTGAATAGTGCTTCAGGCGATGCACTGTGAAAGTTGTTGCCTTTAATGGAAGCGCCAGAAAGGACGGAAACACCGCCATACTCATACGGCGTGTTCTACAGGTTCTTGAAGCAAAAGGAATCGAAACCGAGCTAATACAGCTTGCTGGAGAGCAGATACGCGGCTGTAACGCTTGCCGAACCTGCTATTCCACTAAGAACAAACGGTGCATAATCGAAGAGGACAACGTGAACGCGTACATACAAAAAATGATTGAGGCAGACGGCATAATCCTAGGCTCCCCAGTCTACTTTTCGATGATGACGCCGGAGCTGAAGGCGCTCATTGACAGGGCTTTCTACGTGGCGCGCGCCAATTCAGACATGTTCAAGCGTAAAGTGGGGGCAGCGGTCGTGGCGGTCAGAAGGGCAGGCGGAATCCCAACCTTCGACGCTATAAACCACTTCTTCCTCATAAGCCAAATGATCGTGCCTGGCTCATCATACTGGAACGTGGGAGTTGGCTCGAAAAAGGGCGATGTTGAAAGTGATGGGGAAGGCATGAAAACCATGGAAGACTTGGGCAAAAACATGGTGTGGTTGCTTAAGAAAACAAACAGGGAATAGAAGCAGTAGCTACTGCATTAAGAGTTCTATGCCTGGTATCTTCTTTTTATCGTAAATTATGTCCATTACCTTGGAAAATCCGGTAATCCACACCAAATAGATCGCTCCAATTACAAGCCAAACAGGAAGAATCTGATAGGTGATACCCTTTATTGAGATGCCTGCGCTGATTAAATCAGACAAGCCCACATACGCCAAGGTGGCAGTGCTCTTTGTTAAGGAGCAAAACTCGTTAGTCCACGCGGGAATAACTATTCGGTAAGCTTGCGGCAGAATCACGTAGCGAAGCGTTTGGAGCTTGGACATTCCAGTCGATAAACCTGCCTGCATTTGGTCGCCCAAAATGGTTTCCATCGCGCCCTTCATGTAACCTTTCTGGTAGCCAGCGCTGTTTAACCCAAAAACTATGAAAGCCATAACATAATGGTCTATCTGGACATTAAGTATCGCAGGAACGGTATAAACCGCCAAAAAAAGCTGAACAAACAGCGGGCTTCCTCTAAAGAATTCAACGTATACGGCGATGGCTGCTTTGATGGTTTTGTTCCCGTATATGTCGCCAATCGCCAGCAGCGTACCTAACCCCAATCCCAACAAAACCCCAAACAGCGTGATTTCTATTGTAAGAAGCAGCCCTTCCATGATCCATGTTACGTATATGGGGTTAAGGAGGAATTCAAACATCAGCTATTCCCTAGTGGTTCGACTTATGATTCTATTCATGAATTGTTTAGCTCGATCCGTGCTTGGCGCATTAAAGAACTGCGATGGGGGACCAGTTTCCAAGATTGTGCCTTCATCATAGAATATCATTTCCTCTGCAACTTCCTGAGCAAAAGGCATTTCGTGGCTCACGATAAGCATGGTTGTGCCTTCTTTGGCTAGGTCACGCAAAGTGTCAATGACTTCCCCAGTAAGCTCTGGATCCAGCGCTGAAGTGGGCTCGTCAAGCAAAATGATGTCAGGGTTGCGGGCTAAGGCTCGGGCTATGCCTACACGTTGCGCTTGGCCACCTGACATTTGAGCTGGATATTTGTTAGCGCAATCCGTCACCTTCACTTCCGTTAAGGCGTCTAATGCCCGTTGGCGGGCTTCTTCTTTGGGAAGTTTCAAAACCTGGCGAAGTGCCAACTCAACGTTGCCTAAAGCCGTGAGGTGACGAAAGAGGTAAATGTTTTGGAATACGAATCCGATTCTAGCCCGCGCTTTGTTCAGGTCAACGCCAGGGGTAGTTAAGCATTCATCAGTCAGGTAGATTTCACCCTTATCTGGAATGTCAAGCATAGCCAGGCAACGGAGGAAAGTGCTTTTTCCCGAGCCGCTGGGTCCAAAAATCAGTTTGATGTCGCCTTTCCTGATTTGGAGTGAAACATCTTTGACCGCTTCGACTACTTGTTTGGCGCCGACGCATATGTCTGTATCTGCCTGTTTAGCTTTCTTGGCTTTTTTACTACCGTAGGCTTTGTATACGTGTCTTGCTTCCATTACGAAGTTTGCCATTTTTCTACAACCCTATTTTCTTTTTTCTTTTGTTTCCCCATTTGTCAAGCCAGAAGGCAATGGGGAATGTCAAAGCAATATAGATGAGGGCGGCTAGGACAAATGGAGTGACAGCGTCATAAGGAGGACTGGTTCTTATCTGAACCGCTCGCGTCATCACTTCCACTAAGGCGAAAATAACGTAAACATAAGCTGAATCTTTAATGAGTAAAGCATACTCGCTGCCTAAACCAGGAGTAGAGAAAGTGAAAACCTGTGGAACCATGATGTGCCAGATTGTCCTCCACTTAGAGAAACCTATAGACATTCCTGCGATCATCTGTTCATTTCCAACGCCCTGAATTGCGCCTCTATAGATTTGAGATTGATTTGCGCCGCTTCTTAATCCCAACACAAACACCGCTACAAAGAATGCGTTGTTAAACGGGAACGGGAAATATGGTCCTAGACCAAAAAAGAAAATAAGCATCAGAACGATTTCTGGTATGCCACGAAAAATTTTTTCGTAAACATCAACCAAAAAACTGGTTTCTTTTTCGTAAACCCTGATGAATGCGAGTGGCAACCCAACTGCTATTCCAACTAAGAAAGAAATGAGGGAAATGGAAAGAGTTACTGGCACTCCTTCCAACAGGAAGATTAGTTGTTGCCAAACATCCAATACGGATCACGTTTGCCTATGCATGCCATTCTGCTTTCAGTTCATCCACTGTTCCGTCGTAGATGAGTTCTGTCAATGCCCCGTTCATCTTGTCTAACAGCGTAAGAGAGCCCTTGCCAACGAGGAACGCAACCGGGTAATATGGATGACTGTACACAACGCCGGTTGGTTTTCCTTGCGCTTCAAACGTGGCAATCCACGAGGTGGTAATTGGCGTTTCAGCATATACTGCTTGCACGCTTGGGTTTGCGCTAACCATGTCTTGGAACGGCGATGCAGAGTCACCCCAAGATCTGATATCTACGCCTGCTGCTTCAAGTTCTTCCTTTTCAACGTTTCCATCCTGTGTTCCAACCGTGATTCCTAGGGTTTTGAAGTCTTCAAGCGAGTCTACAGTGGTTATGCCTTTGGCGTCCATTGTGCTTTTGAGCATTATCACTTGTCCTTCTGTTGTGCTGTGAGGCAGAGTGAAGGAAACTAGGTCTAACCTTTCAGGTGTTACTGAGAACCCGCTGACGCCCATGTCAAGCTGACCCTGTTGAACGGAAACGATGATGTTGTCGAAACCTACCTCTTGCCAGTCAATCGTTAAACCTAACTTTGCTGCACATGCGTCTGCTAAGTCCACTTCAAAGCCTACGATTTCGCCGGTAGTCTCGTCTCTTAGTTGGTAAGGTGGCCATGTTGGGTCTGTGCCAACGCGGATTACGCCTGTCTGCTGTATGTTTTCCCACACTGTGTCGGTGGTTGATGATGTTTGCGGCATAAGGAACGGACTTGCTACTAAGCCTACAGCGAAGCCTACGACGAGCATTACAACAACTAAACCGATAGTTACTATTTTTGCCATACTTTTTTTCTCCCCAGCTATAGTATTTCAATGGTTTCTCTATTTAAGTTTAAGTATGCTCTCAATTTTCATGTGTTTTTTCTTGAGTCAGCTGTTTATCTCTAACTGAGACGAGTGTTATTGCTATGATTATGAAGAAGGCGCCGATGGTGGAGAACACGGTAACAGGTTCTTTCAGCACAACCACGGAGGCAACAACCGCTACCACTATTTCAGACAGCAGCAGTATCGAAGAGGCGGAGGCGGAAAGATGCTTGAGTCCCTCTAGCCACAGGTAGTAAGGTATAACCCAGCATACGATAGCCGTGTAAACAATCGCCGCCCACGCTGTGCCCGACAAATCAAACACTCGCGCTCCTGCCGAAACTGTGAAGGGCAAGATTGAAAGCATCGTTAACACAAGCACCCAAGCCATAGATTGAAACACCTCAGAGGTTGGACCCTTAATCACCTTCTTGTTATAAACCATGAAAAATGCCCACGCAACACCAGACGCAAGCAGCATGGCATCACCGAAAAGCTGTCCCCCGCTTAGCCCTGAAAAGTCCAAGTTAGTGCTCACAAAGATGATGCCTACCAAGCCAAAGAGGACCCCAGCAATTTTCTTGCGGGAGAAGCTTTCACCCAGCAGTTTCGGGCTTAGAAGTGCAACCCATATAGCGCTGAGATTTATGAAAAGCGCCGCCTTCGCGGCCGTCGTGTAATTCATGCCCACATACTGCGCTAGGTATCCTAAGCCGTTGGTGATGCCCAAGAAAACCAACAGTTTCTTGTGCGCTATCTTGAATTCCAGTTTCCCAAGCAGCCGCATTACCACCAGCAATGCAGCGGATGCAACTAGAAAACGCCAGAAAACAAAGGCAACTGGGTCAATCGTTGCTAATCCAAGTTTTATGATTGGAAAAGCTGTCCCCCACAGGGCACCTGCCAGTATCGTAAGGACAACGGCTTTGCTTTTCTGATTAAACACCAGATTAGGCGAAGCTTCAGCCTCCTTTTTCCTTATTCATTGCCCGCCTTGATTAATAAGCATTGCAATCTTGGAAAAGCAACCCTGAAAAAGAGGTAAGCAAGGAAAAGAGGGGTTATCGCTTCATTGCCGTACGGTCTTCGTTAACTGTTTTCTTTGCATAGGACGATTTGCTGTGTGGGGTACGCCATCTTGATGCCTTCTTTCTCAAATTCTTCCAGTGTACCGTAGTTTATTTTCTGCTGAATGTCCATGTACTTGGCGTAGTCGCCTGTTTTGATGTAATACACGATTTCGAAGTCGAGGCTGAAGTCGCCGAACTGCCTGAAGTGAACGCGGTCCAGAGTCGCCAGTTCTACATCTTTGAGGACTTTGTCTATTATCTCCGGGATTTTTTTGAGCTTTTCCACAGAAGTGTCATAAGTCACCTTCACAGTGAACAGAATCCGCCTTTTCTGCAGCTTCTTAAAGTTCCTCACTGCCCTCGAAGTTAATTCCTTGTTAGACATCACCAACTCCTCGCCCTGCAACAGCTGAATCCGCGTGGACTTCATTCCTATGTGAGTAACAGTTCCACTGTATTCACCGACAGTGACAAAATCGCCTATTTCGAATGGTCTGTCAAAGTAGATTGTGAAGGCGCTGAACGCATCACTCAGCAAATTCTGCACGGCTAAGGCTATGGCTATGCCGCCTACGCCGAGACCGACCACAACGCCTGAAAGCTCTACTTGGAAAACTACTAGTATCGCCAGCAAAGCAAAAATGAGGACAACCGCTTGAACAGCTTTCTTCAGGATGAACAGGATGTGGTTGCTTACTTTTCCGCCGCGTTTCCGGCTTTCTTCGCCGTACCATGTTATCAGCACGTTAGCTATGCGTATTATTACGAAAGTAACAACCAAGATTTCGCCGACGGTAAATGCGTAAGCTAACGTTTGAGCGTAAGCCTGAAGGGAAGCGAATCCTTCTAGACCGTAATATACGCCAAACAAGATTGCCAACAGAAATATTGGGGCGCGCACGTTGCGCAGTATCGCATCGTCCAGGTTTGTTTTGGTTTTTGAAGCCCACCTGAGCAGGTATTTCTTAAAAACAGCATGTCCTATCCACGCGATGATAATGGCGGTCGCGAGGATAATCGCGAAGGCAACTGTTTCACTAACAAGCTGACCCAAATTCAAGTATTGCTGCAACAGCTCGCCGAGGCTCATCATTGCTTTGAACATGCCAATTCACTCTTAACGGCTTAATCGCTTCATCAGTCTGGCGTGGTTTACGCGTTGAAGTCGTCCAGCCATCCTGCGTTTTCATCAACATGACGTTTGAACATAACGCCTAAGTTTTGTCTGTCTTTAGCTTCATGATATTTAAAGTATACGTCGCCATCTAGTATACCCAGTATCTCTATTTTGCCCGTTTTATGCGACATAGCGTATTTGAAGCGTTTACTGTGCCCGTTACACTTTGCCTTTGCTTGTTCAACGATTCTTACTCCTTCACAAATTGGCACTTGAAAATGATGCTTTACTCGTTTGACTGGGCGGCATTGAAAAACATAGTACGGTGTCACGCCGATGCTCACCAAGCGGTCCATGAGCGTCGCAAGCGTTTCAGGGTCGTCATTCACCCCTCTAAGCAGAACCGTCTGATTACTCAGCAAAACGCCTGACTTAATCAATTTGTTCACTGCGCTTATGGACTGCGGGGTTATTTCTCGCGGATGGTTAAACTGGGTCACAACATACAGTCTCTTGTCCATTCTTGAGTACTTCTTGAACAGGTCAAGAATCTCTGGGTCGCTAAATCTGCTTGGGAGAGTTACTGGGGTGCGGCTTCCAAACCTTATGAAGCTAAGATGGTCTATTTTCGTCAATACTTCAAGGAATCTTTCAATGATTTCGGTCTTGAGCACAAGCGGGTCGCCGCCGCTGATTAAAACGTTATTTATTTCCCCATGCCTCGCTATGTAATCCGCTGCGTCTTCAAAGCGCTTTAGGATTTCTTCGCTGGGCAAGCCAACAAGGCGTTTCCTGAAGCAGTGCCGACAGTAAACTGCACAGCGGTTTGTAGCTAATATCAACGCGGTTTCAGCGTATTTGTGCTGGAGCCCAGGCATTTTTGTGTTTTCTGCTTCGCCGCTTGTATCGTAGAAGCCTTCAAGGTTTTGCTCTTCAACCGATGGCACTGCGATTTTCTTTATGGGGTCGTCTGGGTCATCCCAGTTTATAAGCCCAAGGTAATACGGGCTGATCCGCATTGGATGAATCTTGATTACTTGCTTTAACTTTTCCTCGTTATCCAGTCTGCCTGCGTAGCTTTCGAGTTGTTCCACAGTGCAGATGGTTTTTGCTAATATCTTATATTCTGGCATGTTACTTTGAAACCTCACTCACTACTTATGCTTGAAAAAGCCAGCTGAATACTTACTAGAATGTGCTTCTCGTTTGTTTTTGCTGGCGTTTTACGTGTTACTGATTACTGGTCATCTTTTAAATAAGTTATGGCGGTTTTTCCTTGAAATATACTTGCAACTTGCGCCATGGATTGTTGTTCAAATGGAGGCAGAAAGAGTTTTAAGGGGTCGTATCTATTTGTTCCCTCTGCATTTGATGGCCTATACTCGCATGCGCTTTAGCAGAAGCGTAATGTTCGAGCAACTCTTCGTATGATGCTTTGTTTGCAGGAACCTTTCTCATTGTTCTTGCGGTAAGCATGTGCACAGGTCTATAACGCAAAGGATGATGAAGTAAATATGGATAATCCAAATAAAATTGTAATTCGCGGGTTACGAGATGTCGCCGCTGCCGAAACCAAAATCAGCTTCGTGAACCCTAACGGCGTTCTCTATTATTTAGGATATAACATTAGCGACCTCGTAGAGCAAGTCTGCTACGAGGAAGTGGTTTATCTCCTATTACACAACAACCTACCCAACAAGCAACAATTAGATGAATTCCGAGCAACTCTTGTTTCAGAAATGAACCTGCCTGACCCAGTAATCGAAAGCATCAAAGCTACACCTAAAAACTGCCACCCAATGGAAGTTTTGCGTACCGAGGTTTCGCATCTCAGTTACTACGACTTCAATCCCAATGACCGTTCTGAAGCCGCTACCAAACGCAGAGCAATACAGTTGGTGGCTAAAGTTCCCACAATCGTTGCTGCTCTCTACAGAACGCGCGGTAACAAGCGAGTTGTGACGCCAAAAGAAGAATTTGGTTTTGCTGAAAACTACCTTTACATGTTCCGAGGAAAACGCGCAGATAAAAAAGAAAAACTTGCCATGGACCGTTTCATGACTTTGCATGCTGACCATGGCTTTAACGCCTCAACCTTTGCTGCCCGCGTGACGGCAAGCACTAACTCCGACATGTACTCAGCTATAACTTCCGCGATTGGCACGTTGAAGGGTCCTCTGCACGGCGGCGCATGTGAAAAGGTAATGTACATGCTGGATGACATAAACACTGAGGAAGAAGTGGACGAGTACATTCAAGGCATGTTGGATGACCAAAAAAAGATAATGGGTTTTGGGCATAGAATCTACAAGACAGAAGACCCGAGAACCAAGCATCTGCGGGGCATAGCTGAAGACCTGTGCAACCGCGCGCGCACCTTGAACCTGTACAATTTATGCAGCAGAATTGAAAATGTTGTTTACGAAAAGAGAAAAATCTTTCCCAACGTGGACTTCTACGCCGCCGTAACCTTAGACGCTCTAGGCGTATCCAGCGCGTTCTTTACGCCGTTTTTTGCTTCAAGCCGAACCTCAGGATGGGTTGCCCACGTCATAGAACAATACGAAGACTCGGTGCTGCTTAGGCCGTCATCGCTGTACATTGGCGATTTCGGCAGAACCTTTGTTCCAATGGAAAAAAGATAAGCAGGCGACAACGCAGCTTTCCGCTGAAAAAGCGGAGAAAAAGTTAGGCTCCAAGCAGCTTGGAACCCGCTACGTCCCCATTATTGCCTTCAAGTCTTCCTCAGCGCTTGTTATGGGCATGATGTTGAATTTTTCAACCAGCACCTTAAGTATGTTAGGCGTTATGAACGCTGGCAAGCTCGGTCCAAGCCTAATGTTCTTTATACCCAGATACAGCAGCGTCAGCAGTATAGCCACGGCTTTCTGCTCATACCACGAAAGCACAAGCGACAACGGCAAATCATTAACCGACACGTTAAACGCTTCAGCCAACGCCTGAGCCACTTTAACCGCTGAGTAAGCGTCATTGCACTGTCCCATGTCCAGCAGCCTCGGAATGCCATCAATGGCGCCTAAGTCTTTGTCGAAGAACCTGAATTTCCCGCACGCCAGCGTCAGCACGACGGTGTCGCGGGGCGCCTTCTCCACAAACTCCGTGTAGTAGCTTCTGCCCGGTTTTGCGCCGTCGCATCCGCCGACCAGCAAGAACCGTTTGATGCGCCCTTGCTTTACTGCGGTTATGATTTTGTCTGCTACGCTTAGCACTGCGTTTCTGGCGAAGCCCACGGTCACGTATTTGCCTTCCTTGTCCTCTTGGAAGCCTGGCAGTTCCAGCGCTTTTTGTATGAGTGGCGTGAAGTCGTTGTTTGCTATGTGCGTTACGCCTGGCCATCCAACGGTGCCTGCGGTGAAGATGTTGCCCTTATAGTTTTCCAGTGGTTTTTGGATGCAGTTGGTTGTCATCAGTATTGCGCCGGGGAACGCTGGGAACTCGCGTTGCTGGTTTTGCCATGCTGTTCCGTAATGCCCGTAAAAATGCGGGTAACGCTTTAGTTTGGGGTAGCCGTGTGCGGGCAGCATTTCGCCGTGCGTGTAAACGTAGATGCCTTTTCCCTCGCTTTGCTTCAGCACGTCTTCTAAGT
>CAZYUQ010000039.1:0-11412 GCA_964650565.1 uncultured Candidatus Bathyarchaeia archaeon
GACACGGACAGCGCCTTCGTTAACCAGGTAACAGGAAGACCCTTAGGCGCAATAGGCATAGGCATAGTGAGCTTCGGTGGGCCAATCGTGAACCCAATAGTAGCATACTCAGAAAGCGACTCAACTCCAACAGTTAACAGAGCTCCAATACGGTTCCACCAAGAATCTGGAACGTTATACTTCCAGCTTCAAGACGGCACAGACATCACAGGCGCCAACCTGCCAGCATCCGTAATAAACAACAACATGGACATGTTCGTCATCGAGTCTCTCCGCGACAGCAACAGCAGATACATACTGCTCTGTTACGGCTTCGGCTGGAAGGGCACGTACGCGGCTGGCAAATACTTCGACGCTGAAATCTACCCGAACATAGTCAGCTACCACTACAGCTGGATGGTCGTGAAGTGGGACGACACTAACGCAAACGGCTTCGTCAACACAGCAGTTGACGGCGACACCTACACCGTAATAGCAACTGGTTAAACCTAGCAGAGCGCATCAAAAACAAAGACACAAAATCCTCTGAACAGTTTCAAATTTACTCTTCGATGCAAGAAGGCTATGCTCCTGCAAGTACACATCAGTTCCAACACGCTTTCCACAAACAAAAGCATTCAGGACCATGCCCTTGAGGTTTCAGTTGTTTATCGGTGAATACGCGTTTGAAAATCATTGTCACGTGATTTATCGTTTTTCATAAGGCTGTTGTGGTTTTGTCGCAAAAATTAATTAGCAGTAATGAACAACACTGAAGGGAGGGAAAAAGAGTGCGCCTGAGCAATCTTTCTGGCTGGGTTAAGCGTTTAGGTTTAAGCCTGCTTCTTTTCTTCATCATGTTTTCTTTCTTGTCTGTCGGTAATTGGAAGATGCCGTTTGTAATGGCAGGTGGCTCGGGAACTGACGACTGGTCGATGTTTCGCCATGACCTATCGCACAGCGGCTACTCAGCATCTGTAGCCCCAGACACAAACCAAACCCAATGGATTTTCCTAACTGGCAGCGACGTGTATTCTTCTCCTGCTGTTACGGACGGTAAGGTCTTCATAGGCTCAAGTGACGGCAAGGTTTACTGTCTAAACGCTGCTACAGGAGCGTTAATATGGAACTCCACAATCAGCAACGGCGTAACGCCTTCTCCTGCTGTGGTTGATGGCAGAGTCTACGTGGGCACATGGGGCGACGACAGGGTTTACTGTTTAGACGCTGCTGACGGCGGTTTCATATGGAGCTACAAGACTGGCAGCGGAGTAGTTTCTTCTCCTGCTGTGGTTGATGGCAGAGTCTACATAGGCTCATATGACGGAAAAGTTTACTGCTTAAACGCTGTTACGGGAGCGTTCATGTGGAGCTACTCAACAGGCGGGCAAGTGTATTCTTCGCCTGCTGTCGTTGACGGCAAAGTCTACGTGGGGTCAAGGAGTGGTATTTTATTCTGCTTGAACGCTGTTGCGGGCACGCTCAATTGGACTTACACAACAGGCGGCGATGTAGATTCTTCGCCTGCTGTCGTTGATGACAAAGTCTACGTAGGTTCAGACGACACCAAAGTTTACTGCATTAACGCTTCAGACGGCATGCACATCTGGAACTACACAACCGGCGACAACGTGGAGTCTTCTCCCGCCGTTGCCGACGGCAAGGTTTTTGCGTGCTCAATGGACGGCAAGACGTACTGCTTGGATGCTGAAAACGGCACATCCATATGGAACTATACAATAGGCAACGTATATTCCTCTCCTGCCGTGGCTGACGGCAAAGTTTTTGTGGGTTCATCAACTCAGTTTTACTGCTTGAACGTCGCAGACGGAGCATTAATCTGGAGATACGCAACAGGTAACGTGCAGTCTTCGCCTGCTGTTGTCGACGGCGTAGTCTACGTAGCCTCAGTAGCCCGCAAGGTGTACGCTTTCAGCTCGCTTTTTCTCTGGAACTTTGACAGCGCCTTCAAGTTCAGCAGCATACGCATGATTTATCCTTCCGAGCAAACGCCTAAACCACTTGGCTGCTCAGCGGCGATGGTTAGCGACTGGACTGCTTCAGCATTCATCTACACAAAACTTGAGACTGTGGTCGAAGGAACCGACACCAACAGCGCTTTCGTAAACCAAACAACTGGCAAACCCTTAGGTGCAACAGGCACGGGCATAGTGAGCTTTGGCGGTCCCGTTGTGAACCCAGTTGTAGCTTACGCTGAAAGCGAGGAAACGCCTGCTGGCGACAGAGCGCCCATCCGTTTCTACCAGAACGCGGGGACACTCTACTTCCAGCTTCAAGACGGAACAGGCATATCAGGGGCTAACATGTCATCATCCGTAATAAACGGCAACGTGGACATGTTCGTTATCGAAGTATTCCAAGACAGTAACGGCAGAAACGTGATGCTTTGCTACGGCTTCGGCTGGAAGGGCACGTACGCGGCTGGCAAATACTTTGAAACGGAAATCTACCCTGACATAACCAGCTACCCCTACAGCTGGCTAATAGTGCAGTGGGAAGACACTAACGGAGACGGCTTCGTCAACACAACCGCCGACGGCGACACCTACACAGTCATAGCAACTGGGCAATAACAACCACCTCAAAGAAAACACAAAAAACCAGCCAATCCAGCCTATTTATAGTTTAAATAAGGGGGCTATAGACTGCACCAAGCACAACAGTACAGTTTCACCATCTTTTAATGAACAGTGAAACCCGCCTTTCAACAATGCATGCTTAATATAGAAAAATCTGGAAATGTGGCTTAAGCTTTATGTAGTTGATATAGGCTTTGTGAATACCCATAACGTGCATAACGTATTGTGATGCTGCCTAAAGGTGAAGCACAATGGCTGAAGCGGCAACAAGCAAAAAGTCCATAAAAGCTTCCGAAATGGACCCGAAGTTCAAATACGAAATCGCCAAGATGCATGGAGGCGAAAAACTTCTCAGATGCTTCCAGTGCGGAACATGCACATCCGACTGCCCCGTCGCAAGATTCAGCGACACGTACCGCCCACGGCAAATAATCCGCATGGCACAACTCGGACTTAGAGACCGTGTTTTAAACAGCGACACTCTGTGGCTGTGTGCTGCGTGCTTCACTTGCACTGACCGTTGTCCGCAGGGTGTGGAAGTTGCCAGCGTAATCCGCGTGTTGCGCAATTTGGCAGCGGAGAAAGGCTGCGTGCCTCAAGTTTTCAAGGATCAAGCTTGTTGCATTCTGGATTCAGGTTATGCTTACAAGATTCCTGAGTTACGTGTGAAGAAGCGGGAAACGCAAGGTTTGCCGCCGTTACCGAAGGGCAACCCTGAAAGCGTACGCAAAACCCTCAAAGGCGTAAAATTCTTTGAGGCTGTTGAGAAGAAGGGTGAACAAAGTGGGCAATAAATACCTAATTTTCCTCGGCTGCGCTATTCCTTACCGCGTTTCATCCTACGAAATCTCCGCACGCAAAGTCCTCGCTAAACTAGGCGTGGAACTGGTTGAAATGCCCGAATTCAACTGCTGCGGCTTACCGTTAGACCCAGTCAGCCATGAAGCCATGCTTATCCTCGCCGCAAGAAACCTAGCCTTAGCGGAACAGCAAGGCTTGAACATTCTCACCCTGTGTCCAGGCTGTGCGGGTACACTTAAAAAAGTTAACAAGATTTTAAAGGAAGACAAAGCATTAAGAGAGCAAATTAACAGCCATTTGAAAGAAGCGGGATTGGAGTTCAAGGGCACAGTGACGACAAAACACCTCATGCAAGTGCTAATGGAAGATGTAGGCATAGAAACAATAAAGAAAGCCGTTGTCAAACCACTTACTATGCTTAAGGTTGCAGAGCACAACGGCTGCCACATACTACGCCCAAAAGAGTACATAGGCTTCGACGACCCCGAAGACCCACAAACCCTTAAAACACTCGTAGAAGCCACAGGTGCTACATGCTTAGACTACTTTGATGAAACCGAATGCTGCGGCGCACCTAGCGTTGGTGTAAGCGACAAAGTCGCGCTGCAGCTTGCCAGAGACAAGCTAAACCATGTTAAGATGGTGGCTGCGCAAGCGCTAATAACGATTTGTCCGTTTTGTCACATAATGTACGACACAAACGAGTTGCGGATAGAAAAAATGTTCAACGAAGTTTACGGCATCCCAATCCTGCATTATCCTCAGCTGCTTGGTTTAGCCATGGGCATACCTCCTGAGGAACTTGCCTTCAACGAGCTGAGGGTTAACGCGCAAAAATTAATCCAACAAGTCACAGAAGAAGGAGCAAAATAAGAAATGAGCCAAAACAAGTTAAAAATAGCCTTTTACTGGGCTGCAAGCTGCGGCGGATGCGAAATCGCCGTGTTAGATATCAACGAGAAAATCCTTGACGTAGTGAAAATCGCGGACATCGTGTTCTGGCCTGTAGCCATGGACATCAAATACAAAGATGTCAAAGAAATGCCTGACAAATACATAGACATCTGCTTCTTTAACGGTTCAATCCGAAACTCAGAGCAAGAAGAAATGGCAAAACTTCTAAGGCAAAAAGCCAAAACCCTCGTCGCCTTCGGCTCATGTGCCCATGAAGGCTGCATACCTGGCTTAGCGAACTTGCATGACCGCGAAGAGATTTTTGAGCGGGTTTACTTGAAAGAGAAATCAGTTGTGAACCCCACGGCGGTTGTTCCTAAAACAAAAACCGAAGTGAAAGAAGGCATACTGGAAATACCCGAATTCTACGACACAGTAAAAACCCTAGCGCAAACCGTTGATGTAGACTACTACCTACCTGGTTGCCCACCACCAGTGAAGCTCATCGCAAACGCTGTAGACGCCATAGCAACGAACCAGTTGCCGCCGAAAGGCTCAGTGCTTGCGCCGCTAAAGGCAGTATGCGACGAATGCCCCCGAAAAAGAGAAAACAAGAAAATCTCCAAAATTTATCGCGTTCACGAGAAAGCTCCTGACCCAGAAAGATGCCTGCTTGAACAGGGTATACTCTGCATGGGTCCCGCCACCCGTAGCGGTTGCGGTGCTCAATGCCTAAAAGTTGACATGCCCTGCACAGGCTGCGGTGGAGCTGCTCCAAACATGCCTGAGCTAGGTGCTGGGATGATAACTGCTTTAGCCTCAATACTCGGCTATGACGTTGAAGAAGGAAAAGAGCAGTACTCTGAAGAAGATGTTGAAAAACTGATGAGCCAGATAAAAGATCCTGTTGGCACGTTTTACATGTACTCTTTACCAGCGTCAATTTTCAGAAGAAAGGTGATGAAGAAATGAAAGAAGTAACCATAAATCCAATCACGCGACTTGAAGGTCACGGCAGCATTTCCATATTCCTCAACGGCGCAGGCGAAGTGGAAAACGCCTACCTGAAAATCCCAGAGCTAAGAGGTTTCGAGCAATTCTGCGTTGGGCGACGCGCAGAACTCATGCCGCAGCTTACAACAAGAATCTGCGGAGTCTGCCCCGTAGCGCATCATTTTGCTTCGGTGAAAGCATTAGACGCAGCCTTCAACGTTACGCCACCATCAGCCGCGAAAAAGCTCAGGGAACTAATGTACGCAGGCTACATAATCTACGACCACATTTTACACTTTTACTATTTAGGCGGACCAGACTTCATCGTTGGTCCAGATGCGCCACCAGCGAAACGCAACATCTTAGGCGTCATCGAAAAAGCAGGCTTAGAAATAGCCGGAGAAGTCATCAAACACAGGGCTTACGGACAGCAAATCACCGCGATTCTCGGCGGCAAAGCCACGCACCCTGTATGCGGCTTGCCAGGCGGAATATCAAAGGCTTTAAGCGAAGAGAACAGGCAAGAAATCCTGAAAATGGCTACTTCCAGCGTGGAATTCGCCAAACTCAGCTTGAAACTTTTCCATCAAATTGTCTTGGGTGAACCCAAGTACGTAGATATGATCAAAAGCGACGCGTACACAATGAAGACGTACTACATGGGCACGGTGGACGACAACAACAAGGTCAACTTTTACGACGGAAAAATCCGCGTAGTCAGCCCCAACGGCGGCGAACTCGCCAAGTTCGAAGCAAAAGACTACCTGACACACCTCGGCGAACACGTTGAGCCATGGACGTACTCCAAGTTTCCGTTCCTGAAGAAAATCGGCTGGAAAGGCCAAGTTGACGGCGCAGACAGCGGAGTCTACCGCGTTGGTCCGCTCGGAAGACTGAACGCTGCTGACGGCATGGCTACACCGCTGGCGCAAGCTGAGTACGAAGTTATGTACAAAACCTTAGGCGGCAAACCAGTACACGGCACTTTGGCTTTCCACTGGGCACGCCTGATTGAACTGCTTTACGCTGCTGAACACGCAGTAGAACTTGCGAAAGACCCTGAAATCACGAGCACAAACATACGCAACAAGACAGGTGAACCAGGCGAAGGCGTGGGCGTGGTTGAAGCTGCACGGGGAACGCTGTATCACCATTACGTGCTGGACAAGGACGCGCTTGTTAAAGACGTGAACATGATAGTAGCCACGACCAACAATTACCCTGCTATCTGCATGTCCATTCGCGACGCGGCTAAAGGCTTGATTCACGGCGGCAAAGTAGATGAAGGCGTACTTAACAAGGTGGAGATGTCTTTCAGGGCTTACGACCCATGTTTCGCGTGTGCCACGCACTTCGCGGTTGGGCAGATGCCGTTGACGGTGAACATCTACAACAGTGAAAAGCAGCTTGTAGAAACGCTGCAGCGGTAAACCTTTTTCTTTCCTATTTTCTTATTCTTTGTTTTAGTTGGCGTTTCCAATTGGCTAACGAAAAGTATGACCTGCAGCGGGCGTTAAGCGAGTGGCTTGCTGGCGCCGAGCGTGTTGTCGTAGCGGGTATTGGCAACTCGATACGCAGGGATGATTTTGTCGGCGTGAAAATCGTTCAGGACATGCAGGGTAAAACACCGGAAAGAGTGTGCTTACTCGAGTGTGAAACGGTTCCAGAAAGCTTCATGCATGAAATAGTTGACCTTAAACCGAGCCATGTGCTTCTTATTGACGCTGCTATTCTGGGGCTGAAACCAAGCGAAGCGCGGCTTATTTTTCCAGAGCAGGTTACGAATTTTCCAGCAGTTACCAGTCACGTGTTGCCTATGCGCGTTTTCTGCGAGTACGTTGCAAAAATGACGGAGGCGAAGATTGCTTTGTTGCTGATTGAGCCTGCTGATGTGGAGTTCGGCGAGGGCTTAACACCGGCGGTGCAAGGTGCGGCTGAGAAAATCACGAAAATGCTGCTTAAATTGTTTAAAGGGTCTATTCCGTAGGTTGCCTAAACAGCGTACTCTTAAAAAAGTGCTTCTCTGTTTCTGAAATTTTTGGTGTGAAAAACAGTAAAAGTAAGGAACTGAAAAAGTTCCCTGTTGGGTTTATTTTCTTGCTTTGGCTTCTTGGAATAGCTTCCTTACTGCGCCGATTCTGGCTTTCTGCGCCAGCACGTCGCTCGTTACTATCGTCAACGCTTCTTCAGGACACCACTTCACGCATTGTGGACCCTCGTCCTTGTCTTTGCATAGATCGCAGACGTAGACGATTTTGGTTTCTGGATGCAGCATTATTGCGCCGTAGTCGCAGGCTTCGATGCACCACCCGCAGCCGTTGCACTTGTCTTGGTCGATGATTATTGCGCCTGTTTCTTCTGACTGCGTTAACGCGTCGCGTGGGCACGCGGCGATGCAGGCTGGTTCTTCGCAGAGTCTGCATGCTACTGCCATGTTGGCTAGTTGGTTTACTCGTACCACGCGTACGCGGGATTTCATGGGGTTGAAGGCTTTTTCCTTTGTCCATGAGCATGCGTACTCGCAGATTTGGCAGCCTACGCATTTGTCTGGGTCGCAGGAGACGAATTTTCGTTCGTGAATATCCACCATTTGCTTAAGCCTCCTGTTTTCCTTTGACAATGCTTAACGTGTCGTCCATGCCGAGTTCTTTAAGCGTTTTTGTTGTGGGTACGCCTTCCAGCGTCCAGCCGCGAGACGTGTAGTAATCATCCAGAAGCAAGTTTAATTCTTTTTGCGTTACCACTGCGCCTTTTGCTGGTCCGTCGTCGGGTATTGGCACGTTCATGGCTTTCCACGGCAGCGTGTCATCTTTTCTGCTTAAGCCCTCGCGTATGTTGATTAGTCGGGCAATTGTGTTTATGCGTTCGCCTGCTGCTTTCAGGTCTGCCGGTGTCATGGTGTATCCTGTTACTGAACTGTAGAGTTTAGCCATGTCTTCCAGTTCCTTGTAGTATGTGCCTCTTGAGTTCTTGCAGACTATCAGCGAATCAATCAACGCGTAAGTGTCTTCCATGTCTTTGACGAGTTTTCCTCTGCCCTTCTCGGCTTTCAATCGGTTAACTTTGCCCTGCATGTCAATTACGTAAGCGCTGCTCCTGTTGTGGTCTGCTCCTCGGAACGAAACCGCAAAGCCTAAAGCCGCGGTTTTGAGGCAGCGTAAGTCGTAGCCCGTAACCTCTAAGCCTTTGATGTGCTGAGCCAGTTTAGCTGCGCCTTTACCTATTTTCTCTCCAGCGATTCTCACGCCTTCAGCGAGCACATCTCCTATGCCTTCGCGCTTGCCTATCTTTTCCAGAAGCTGAATAAGCGCTTCAGCGTTGCCAAACTGCGCTTCTGCTACGCCAAGGTCTTTTTGCTTCAGGATGCCGTTTTCGTAGCAGTCCATGGCGAAACCGACAATTCCGCCTGCGCTTTGGGCGTCCATGCCGTAGTAATTGCAGAGTTCAGCGGCTTTGATTATGGCGTCAAGCTTGGATACGCCGCAGTTGGGTCCCAGAGCCCATAAGGCTTCGTATTCCATTCGCGCCATGGTTCCCTTGTAGGGTCCTTCATTCACTACCACTTCATGCTCACAGCGCATGGGGCAGGAGTTGCATGCTATTATCTTTGTCACGTATTTTTCGTTTAGTTCTTCACCGCTTACTTTCTTCGCGTCTTCAAAATGCGCGTTACTGTAGTTGCGGGTAGGCATGCACTGCAACTTGTTGTTAATGAGAACGTTTTCCACGGTGCCTAATGTACGGTATTTTTGTGTGGCAGGACCTTTCATTCGTTCATGGAAGTCTTTAACCATGTCCATGAACTCGTCAGGCTTAGCCACTTGGATGTCGTGCGTGCCGCGTACAGCAATTGCTTTGAGGTTTTTTGAACCCATTACTGCGCCTAGTCCTGTTCTTCCAGCGGCGCGGGTTTTCTCGTTTATTATGCAGGCGATGCGGCTGAGTTTTTCCCCTGCTAAACCTATGGATGCTACGCGCACGTAGTAGTCGCCGAGGTCTTCTTTTATGGCGTCTTCGGTTTCTGACGGCGACTTGCCAATAAGGTGCGCTGCATCAAGCAGCTGCACTGAATCGTCGTCTATCCATAAGTAAACGGGCTTTTCCGCCTTGCCTGTTAAAATAACTGCGTCGTAGCCTGCTCGTTTTAGTTCTGCTCCGAATGTGCCGTGGGATACGGCTTCGCCTACTCCGCCGGTTTCAGGGGACTTGGCGATGAAAGCGTGTCCGTTTCCGCCTGTTGGGAACATCGTTCCAGATACTGGACCAAGCGCCAAAATCAGGGGGTTTTCAGGACTGAGCGGGTCAACGTTTGGCTGCGAGTTGTCCAGCCATAACCGCATGCCTAAGCCTATGCCGCCAACGTATTTTCGTGCGGTTTTCTCGTTTAGTGGCTTAGTACTGGTTTTTCCTGTGTTTAGGTCAACATAAAGAACTTTCCCAGCGTAACCGTGCAAACTTTTTGTCCTCCATGTATGTGGAGTTATTAGGTAAGTGGAGGCTATATTAAGTTAATGGGTTTTGCCGCGTAGAATTTACGGTTAAATTTTGTTTCCCAAAACCTTGCACGGGCAAATAATTCGCGTTGTGCGTGGCAAAACAGGACGGCGAATACAACGTCTCGTTCACAAACAGCGAAAGTGCCTAACCGGTTTTCTCGAAGTAAACCCGACATGCTATCAGGGTTGCCGCATGAGCTTTATATTTTCAGGGAAAGCTACTAACGATATAGCCAGAGCTGAGAACACCGTAGCCCGAAGCGTAAATGATTTCTTTTGTGTCTCCCCAAACACCAACCTGAACGCCTATGCAGCCCCCTATCTTCTCACCGAAGTAGAAGTGAAACTGCCAATAAGGATATAACGTCAACGGGTCTCGAGCTATTTTGCTGGGAAAATCCTCCTCTGCCCCGCGGTAAGGTAGCATGGCAAAGTTAACATCGTAAGGCGCGTTCGACAGGTCGGGAACCTTGACGGTCTCGCTTGTGCCATTCGCATAGCCAACATGCAACTCGACCTTTTGAGCAGCTTCTAACGCTATCGCCGTTGCTTCCTCAGAGGAAATCACGCTGAGCCCACTAACCTTGTAAAGACTCCAAGTATCCATAAACGACACGAAAATGTTGTCACGGAATTCCAGTTCTACTCTTTTGCGTTCCATTACAATGCTGCCTTCAGTGTAAATCCACTGAAGCCGTGTTTTGTCTCCGCTCTCCGAAACCTGAAAGTTAATGTTGCCAACAGTCACGCTCGTCGGCGACAGCTCATCAACGCTGTTCAGAACGTTTTGCATCGGCACAATAAATGAACCGTCTATGTCATAGTTTTGTGATAGAAACGTTTGGTATCTTTGAAGCAAATCATTGGCTTGATCGCGTATGTCAGTTGGCGGCGAGACCGAGTAGACATAGGTGTCGCGAGAATAAATCTTCAAAGATTTCAGGTGCCCATTATAAAACATGCTCATAGTTTCCAATGTATCTTCCTCAGACTTGAAATCGTAGCTTGGCCCTTCAACGTCTAGGCCATCCATATCTGCGGGGTCGCTAATGGCAGGCGTTGGGAGTGGACGATTATCATAGCCAGGCGGAGGAGAAGGCAAATCTAACGAATATTTCGTCATGTCAAGCCCAACAACGGTAGATAAAAACTCAGTTGTCAGGTCCAGAGTTTCGGACCCTGCTGAATTTGCGGGGCGCATGCCAACCGTCACGACCACAAACACCGCAATAACCACAACTATAACAATAGCAACTATTGCAACTCTCTTAATGGCCATCTTCATATGTTTCCACCTCCACCGCCAAGAGCAGAAACGCCAAGATAGAACGCACAACACTCTTTCTCAAGCAACGCACGTTCTCAAATAACAATAAGGTTTGTCAACACGATTAAAGGGTTTTTGTCAAGGTTTCTTGACTAAACCCGACTGAAACGCCTAATTTTCAGTCTTAGAACCAAAATGAAAAAGGAAAGGCTTGTTGTTGCGTGTTATTTGCTTGCGGCTTTTTTCTCTTTTGCCTCTTGGAACAGGTTCTTCACAGCTGTAATTCTGGATTTCTGAGCAAGCTGCTGCGCCGAAACAAAACTTAAAGCCTCTTCAGGACACCACTTTACGCACTGCGGACCATCAGGCTGATCCTTACAGC
>CAZYUQ010000040.1:0-11143 GCA_964650565.1 uncultured Candidatus Bathyarchaeia archaeon
GCCTCACAAAACTGGATGAAGACGTTTTGGTAGGCAAAAACGTGTTCCCGCTTGGCACCAACGAGTTCCACGCCGCGTTTTTCCCTAGGGGCTACCAGTTCCTGAAAGAGTTTTCTGTAGCGCCTTTTCCACGGTACGTCTACAATGTGCAGAACATCAAGGTCACAAAGACAGTTTTCATGCCCACAGGAAAAAACGCTGTTGCAGTGGTTTATAAAGTTCTGAACGGAAATGGTTCTCCCATTGAACTCAAGATTTACCCGTTGCTCACTTGCAGGCATTTCCACTTGGTCGTAGACACAACACGCAGCCCGTTAGCTTTCACTCAACAACAAAACAACAGCAAAGTAGGAGTCACCTTTAACAATCCGCAAGCAACTGTTACAGCCCAAGCCACAGAAGGCGAGTTCATAGATAAACCAAACTGGGTAGAGCAGTTGTACTACCGCGAAGAAGACAAACGCGGCGAAAGCAGCACTGATGACTGCTATCAGCCAGGATATTTTGAGGTTCCCGTTTTGCCCAAGCAGGAAAAGACTTTTGCCATAATCACGGCAGCAGACAAAAACACCCAAGACGCCGAAGAAACGCTGGCAGCAGTGGGCACAGCAACGCGTGAAGTGGAAGGTTTGCTTGAGCGGGAACTGGAACAACGCAGCAGCGCATTAACAACTTTTTATGGTTCACACCAGACAGCGCCACCAAGCGACTGGCTAAGCTGGGTTCTTTCAGCGGCGGAAGCGTTCATAGTTAAAGGAGTAGACAACGGAAGAGCCGTCATAGCGGGTTACTACTGGTTTGAAACATGGGGCAGAGACACGTTCATCTCGCTTCCTGGCTTAATGCTTGCAACAGGCAGGTTCGACGACGCACGGAAGGTTCTCGCAGATTTCCTGTGCCACTGCAAACATGGCCTGATTCCCAACTGCGTAGACGACAAATGCGGCGAACTAGCATACAACACGGTTGACGCCACACTATGGTATGTCAACGCGGTTTTGCAGTATTTGAAGTACACTGGCGACTACCAGTTCGTTGAGGAACAGTTGTGGACAACTTTGAAGACGATAGTGGAGAGCCACCGAGAAGGCGAAACATTAGGCATACGCTTAGACAGCGACGGCTTGCTTACTCATGGCCCGCGGCTCACATGGATGGACGCTGAAGTGGCTGGCGCAGCGGTTACGCCGAGAGCAGGAAAAGCCGTGGAAATCCAAGCTTTATGGTACAACACGCTAAGAATCATGCAGCTTTTAGCAGACAGGTTTGACGAGGAAAGCTTAGCTGAAGACTACGCTGTGATGGCGGCTAAAGCGCAAGCCAGCTTCAACTTGAAGTTCTGGAACGCTGACAGGTACTGCCTTTTCGACGTTGTAGGCGCCAGCGCTGACGCCTCGCTGAGACCTAACCAGATAATCGCAGCGGCTTTAGACTTCACGATGCTTGACAAAACCAAGAGCGCGCAGGTTGTTGATGTGGTGCAACGTGAGCTTCTGACGCCTTGTGGTCTGCGGACTCTAGCACGCACTGAGCCTGCGTACAGGGGCGTTTACTCTGGCGGCAGGTGGAGCAGGGACCAATCGTATCATAACGGCACGGTTTGGGCGTGGCTGCTTGGATCATACGCGACTGCAGTGCGCAAAGTGAAAAACAACAGCACATCCGAGCTGAAAAATTGCTTGTTGCCTTTGTTTACGCAGCAAATCTTTCAGGCGGGGCTGGGTACGGTAAGCGAGATTTTTGATGGCGACCCGCCGCATACGCCCCGTGGCTGCATCGCGCAAGCGTGGAGCGTAGCTGAACCTTTACGAGCTTACGTTGAAGATGTCTTGCGGATAAGACCTGAGTATGAACGGGTTGTTCTGCAAGCCTAAGCCAGTATGGCTTTTCTGAGTTCCGCCGCTGCGGTTTCTGGCGTGACGGTGTTGATGTACATTCCCGTGTTCTTTTCAAAGCCAGCCCAGATAGCCAACCGTGGGTAAACTTCCAAGTGCCAGTGATAACACGCTTCATCCTCTCTGTTCAGGGACATGTGGAAACCAAAGTTGTACGGCGGGTCATTCACCACGGTCTTCAACGCTTTCAAGCTTTCCTTTAAGGTTTCGGCGAAAGCTTCCTTTTCAGCTAAGCTTAAGCTAAGCAGGTTCACGTCGTGTTTTTTGGGCAGTATCCAGAATTCCATGGGGTGAACGCTGGCGTAAGGCGCAAAAACCACGAACCGCTCCGTGTCCAGCACGAGCCTTGGGCTTTTTGTTTCGCGCTGAATTATGTCACAGAAAACGCATTTATTATGCTGCTTCCACCAGCTTCTGCTTGCGGCTATTTCTTGCTTAACTAGCGTGGGCACGAAGGGCGTAGCGATTATTTGACTGTGCGCATGAGACAGCGATGCTCCTGCTTCTAACCCGTGGTTGCGAAATATGGAAACGTATTTGACATAGGGTTTCGCTGAGAGTTCCCGAAGCCTGTCCACGTAAGCGTTTATCACATGCATCAGCTGGGGCAACGCGGCATCGGCTATGTGCTCATCGTGGCTCGCTGATTCAACCAGCACTTCATGGTGTCCCACCGCGTAGCCGAAATTATCGCTTTGCATGATGTGTGCTTGGTCGCTTTGCGTTTGCGGTGGAGAAAAAGCTGGGTACAGGTTTGGAATGCAGCGGATGAGCCAGTTCTTGTGGCGCAAGCTGGTAGTGTCTTGGTCTTTCACTATGTCTCCGTTGCTTTTTAGGTAGACGAGGACGGCTGGCGGCGTCATGTGCTCGTTGCCAGGGCACATGGGGCAGACGCTGTTTGCGGCGGATGTTTTTCTTGGTTTGGCAAAGTCTGTTGGTCTTCTGCTGCGTTCTGTGGCAATTACAGCCCAGCGGTCAAGCAAGTAGTCTTTTCTTAGTTCGTTGTGAACCATTACGGTAAACTTCCAGATAGAGAAGAAATACGCCTTAGCAGCATTTTAGCGTTTCCTACATGCCATTGTAAGAGCTGCATCGCTGTAGCTTTCATGATTTTTCGGTGCCAACCATATAATAGGAAGCAGCGCCAGATGTCTATTTCTGTTGAATCTCCAAGAAAGGAATTCGCCGTGTAATCACCGTTATGGTTCCATTATTCAGCATTATAGCTGAGTTTCACCCGTTTGGAATATGCGTCATTTCTAAAGCTTATAAATACAAAAGTGCAAAAAGAGTAAGAGAGAAAAACTTTAGGAGAAAAAAAGAATGAACAACTCGAGAAATAAGACAGTGGCTACTGTGATTGCTTTGTTTCTGACATTAACTATTGCTACCCCGTTTTTTGCGCAAACTGCTAACGCCCAGAGAACATACACAACCTATCCACTAATTGAAGCCCTGCCTAACCCAGTTGGAGTTAACCAAAACACACTAATCAACTACGGACTTCTCAACTATCTGAACACTGAGGGAGACGGCTGGAACGTCAGTGTAGTTATTACGCGGCCTGATGGTACAACAGAAACTTTTGATGACCTTATGACTTGGTCCACTGGAAACGCAGGATTTTACTGGACTCCAACTGAAGTTGGCACTTACTACCTGAAGACAGTCTTTGAGGAAACAACATACCGCAACAATATTTACTTAGCTAGCGAAAGCGAGGAACTACCCCTTATCGTGCAGGAAGATCCAGTTCCGAATTATCCCGGACATGCACTTCCAGCTGAATACTGGACACGTCCCATAGACTCGCAGCTGAGAGAGTGGTACTCGCTTGCAGGCAGCTGGCTGGATGACCCACAGGACTTTTACGCTCCTTACAATCAAGGACCTGAAAGCGCGCATATCTTATGGACAAGGCCCATAGGCGACACAATGGGTGGCCTCGTTGGAGGACAATACTCAGGTTCCGGCGACCACGCATACGGAGACGGCGACGCATACGAAGGCAAATGGGTAACGCGCCTAATAGTCGGCGGAGTACTCTATTACAGCAAATTTGAAAGCGGAATGCCTGAACAGGAACTTATTGCAGTTGACCTACACACTGGAAAACAACTATGGTCTAAACTATTGATGGACAATCTTCCCTCATTCGGCCAAATACTATATTGGGACAGTCGAAACTACCGTGGCGCTTTCTCGTATCTCTGGGTAAGCCTTGGCGGCGGTTTCTTCTTTTCAACTAGGCCCTCCACGTGGCTTGCATTTGAACCTCTCACTGGCGAATGGCGATACAACATCACCAACGTTCCCGGCGGCACAAGCTACTATGGCGACATCGGCGAGATTCTGAAATATTCAATTAGTGGCGGTCGTCTGCTTCGATGGAACCAAACTTACGTAGTCAATTCCGGCAAATCAGGAATGTCTGAGGCTTGGGGCAGCCAAGTCAAAGGGCGACAGTACGATGGAGCAAACGGCTATAACTTAAACGTGTCGATACGCGTACTGGAAACAGCTGGCAACACTTTACCTGGAAGCATTCTAAAGGTCTTTCCAGGTGATCGTGTGATTGGTGGACGCACAAGTTCGACAGAAGTCAACCTGTGGGGTTTAAGTTTGGAACCTGGTAGCGAGGGTAGTTTGCTGTTCAATTCAACATGGAAAGCTCCAAAGGAATGGGTTGAAGGTAACATCACCATCAGAGGCTGGGGTGCTTTCAGCCAAGAATCATTGGTTGCAACTCTTTGGACAAAAGAGAACAGGAAAAACTACGCCTTTAGCCTCGAAACAGGCCAGTTCATGTGGGAAACACCAACGCAATACTTTGCAGACGCTTGGAGTGGCGACACTGACCGAGATAACAACATCGCTTATGGCAAGCTCTTCTCAGCGAGCATAGGTGGAGTAGTTTACGCCTACGACATCAATAACGGCACTCTTCTGTGGACTTACAATGCAACCGATCCATATCAGGAATCATACATTAGCAAGAACTGGTGGTTAACAACTGTTTTTATTACTGATGGCAAAATCTACTTAGGCTCCGGTGAACACTCTTCCTTAGATCCAAAGCCGCGCGGTGCACCATTCATTTGCCTTAACTGTACAGACGGCACATTGATATGGCGCGCTGACGGGTTATTCCGTCAAACCCACTGGGGTGGGTTCGCAATCATCGGCGACAGCATAATCGCAACCATGGACACGTATGACCAGCGCGTATACGCCGTCGGCAAAGGCCCAAGCACAATGACCGTCTCTGCACCAAGCACTGCTGTGCCTTATCAAACACCAGTAGTGATAAGTGGCGCTGTCATGGATGCGTCGCCAGGCACAGAAGATGAAGCCATAAGGCTACGCTTTCCAAAGGGCGTTCCCGTTGTATCTGACGCGAGCATGAGCGACTGGATGCTTTATGTCTACAAGCAGTTTGAGCAGCCAACAGATGTTACTGGCGTTGCCGTGTCGATAGACGCTATTGATCCCAACAACAATTACGTGCACCTTGGTGACGCTACAACCGATGCGAGCGGCATGTTCAGTTGCATGGTCACTCCAGAGGTTCCTGGTCTCTACACTGTGTACGCTACTTTCGCTGGTTCCGCAGGCTATTATGCATCGTATGCTGAGACACCGTTGGGCGTGATGGAAGAGGTGCCAGCAACGCCACCACCAGAACAGCCGGTGATACCTGACTACACGTTGGCTATTGTAGGCGTAGGCGTAGCAATGATAATCGCAGTCGCCATAGCCACTCTGCTGATACTCAGGAAGAAATAAAAAGGCAAAAAACAACACCACAACTTCCCCCTTTTTAGTTAAAAACTGATTGAGAAGGCTTTGGGCACGAAGTAATCGCAGTTCTGTCTCCTTGAAAAGTTGCATTTTTTTTCTTTTCTCCTTCAGTTTGACCCACAGAGCTTCAGCAAACCCTTCCCCATCAAGCAGCCGCCTCAAAGTAGGACTGCTTGCTTTTTCTCTACGTGCAAAGAGACTCCTTTCGCCGAGCACAAAACCGCGGCAAACGCTTGGGTCTTGAATGGCGCTGTGTAAGGTCATCGACATGATTAAGTAATAGCGTTCACAATTCTAAGTGCGCTTGAACTGTGGATGTTGGAGGGTGCGTTAGCCTTGGGAAAAATCTTGGTTACGTCAGCGTGGCCTTACATTAACGTGACGCCGCATCTGGGCAACTTGGTCGGGTCAGTGTTGTCTGCGGATGTTGCTGCGCGGTATTACAGGCTGCGAGGTGACGACGTTTTGATGGTTAGCGGCTCTGATGAGCATGGCACGCCTATTGAGGTGGAAGCGTTGAAGCAGGGGATAACGCCTAAGGAGTTAACTAACAGGAACCACGCGTACGTGGCTGAGTTGTTCAGGCGTTGGGATGCGTCTTTTGATAATTACACGCGGACTGAGAGTCCTGTGCATAAGGAGTTTGTGCAGGAGTTGCTGATGAAGATTTACGAGCGCGGCTACATTTTCGCCGAGGAAACGCAGATGCTGTACTGCGAACGGGACAAGCGGTTTCTGCCTGACCGCTTCGTGGAGGGCAAATGCCCCTACTGCGGGTATGAGCATGCCCGTGGAGACCAGTGTGACCGCTGCGGCAGACTGCTGGAGACCACTTTTCTGGTAGAGCCGCACTGCGCAATCTGTGGAAACACGCCTGTCGTTAAAACCACCAAGCACTGGTACATTGACTTATCTCGGTTGGCTGAGCCGCTTTGCCAGTACATAGAGGGTAACGCGCAGTTGCCAGCTAACGCGAAGAACTTCAGCTTAAACTGGATTAAGGAGGGGCTGAAGGCGAGGGCGGTTACGCGTGATGTGGAGTGGGGTATTCCCGCGCCGTTTCCGGGCGCTGAGGGCAAGACGATTTACGTGTGGGTTGAGGCTGTCTTAGGCTACGTTTCCGCTACGGTTGAGTACAGCAGGCGGGTGGGTAAGCCTGAGTTGTGGCGGGAGTTCTGGTTTAACAAGGACGCGAAAACGCTGTTTTTTGTGGGTAAAGACAACATTCCGTTTCACACGATTATTCTGCCAGCTTTGCTGTTGGCTTCGGGTGAAGGGTTTAATTTGCCTTGGAACGTGTCATCTACCGAGTTCCTCCAGTTCAAAGGCGAAAAAGCGTCTAAGAGCAGGCGCATTGGGATTTGGATTGACGAAGCGCTGGAACTGTTTCCTGTGGATTACTGGCGGTTCTTTCTGGTTGCCACGCGCCCTGAAGCGAAGGACTCGAATTTTTCATGGGAGTTTTTCGTGGATAAGATTAACGCGGATTTGAATGACACGTTCGGGAACTTCGTGCACAGGACTTTGACGTTTATTAATTCGCGGTTTGACGGCGCAGTGCCCACTGCTGAGCGGTTAACGGCGGAGGATGAGGCAGTACTGCAGAGCATACGAGAGAAAGTAGAAGCCATGGCTGAGGAGTTTGAGGCAGCTAAGTTGCAGTCGGCTGCGAATACGCTGATAAGCTTGAGCCGCGTTGGGAATCAGTATTTGAATGAGACGGAGCCGTGGAACCTGCTTAAGACTGACAAGGCAAAAGCGGCGGCTGTGTTGTACGTGGCTGCGCAAGTGGTGAAGGCGCTTGCCGTGGCTTCGGCACCCATAATGCCGGGCACAGCGGAGCAGTTGTGGCGGACTCTGGGTTTGCAGGGTAGCGTTTGCGAGTGCAGGTGGAGTGAGGCGCTTAAGCCGTTGGAAGCTGGGCATGCGATTGGTAAGGCGAAACCGCTTTTCAGCAAAATAGACGCGACTGAAGCGCAGTTAGATGAGTTGTTGTTGAAAGTTAGAGAGCAAATGGCAAATGCTAAACGATAGGGAACCGCGGGTTAAAGTTGACCTTCATGTACACACGGTTTACTCGTCTGACTCGTTAATCACGCTCAAGCAGCTTGTGTTCTGGGCTAAAAAACGCGGATTAAACGCAGTAGCCATTACGGATCACAACCGCGTTGAAGGCGCCTTGAAGATGGCTAAGGAAACAGATTTTCTGATTATCCCAGGCACCGAAGTTTACAGCAGCGACGGGCACATAGTAGCGCTCAACGTGCACGAAGTTATTCCAAGAGATTTAAACGCAGACGAAACAGTTGACAGGATTCACGAGGCAGGCGGCACAGCAGTAGCGTGCCACCCGTTTGCGCTGTTTAAGGGCAGTTTGGGCAAGCATGCAAGCGGCAAGTTCGACGCGATTGAAACCATTAACGCTTCTGCTTCACCGTTTAAACGGAGCGTGCGAAAAGCTGAGGAAGTTGCTGAACGTTTTAAGCTTCCGCGAGTTGCAGGGACTGACGCGCATTATGCGCCTGCAATTGGCTACGCTTACACGGTTGTTGACGCTGAGGCTAATGCTGATGCAATTGTGAAGGCTATTGTTGCTGGGCGCTGTCAGCCTTTTGGGGCGCCTGTGCCGCTTAAGTTAAAGCTTGAGAAGTACTATCACTATTTCAAGGGAAAAATTGCTGGCTCCAGATAAACCAGAGCAGGACATTACAAGGCTAAAACGCAATAGTTCTGCAAAAGGATACAAAACTGTTATAGATGAACCTATGAATTAAACAGAGTCTTTTAGTAAGAAGGCCGCTCGGCTCCATAGTGCCTGCAGTCCAAGCAATAGCACCGCCGCTTCTCTCCAAACTATATAAAGGAAGTATATATAAGGGGGTATAGTTTTTTCCACGCGATAGTACAGCAAACGTTTACAGCTCAACTATCTTGGCTTCACGTTTAACAGTGTCCAGCAACGCCATAGTAGATTTGCCAGTCAAGTACCCACAAACTTCGCCAGAATTAACCACCAACGTTTTCCCTTTCTTCACAGCGCCTACTGCATGCGAGTGACCGTGAACCACAGCGTCAAAACCGCCACAATTAACCAGCGCATCCAACAACTCTACCTCATCTCCATGCAACAAAGCAATCTTAAAGCCATCCGCATCTACTTCAGCAAACCTGCCACGCACTTCACAGTTTGCGCACTCGCTGAACCGCTTCTTCAAAAACTCGTGGTCACCATCATTATTCCCGAAAACGCCGATAAGCTTAGCGTGTAACGCTTTAAATTTCGGAATGACAAAAGGCGACACGTAATCTCCTGCGTGAAGCACAAGCTCCACTTTCAAAGCGTTAAGCTTCTTCACAGCTTTCTCAACCATCGGCAAATTATCATGCGTATCTGCAATTATGCCTATTAGCACAGGGTTCACCGTTTTGACTTTCTCACAAGAATAAAATAAAGGCTTCTGTGGCAAGCGGCATAGAAGATTGTTCTATAATATTACCCCTTCAGAATATGAAGACTTTTGAAACACGGCTTAAAACGCTCCGCAAGTAACCCAGTTATAGAAAACAGTTCTAAAAGAGAGGAATAGACGTGAACTCGTGGATAACCGACACACCATCAAAAAGAAGAGACAAACTCAGCATAATCGCCGAAATCCTAGAAATCGCCAAAGACGGAACCCTCAAAACACAAATCATGTACAAAGCAAACCTAAGCTTCGTGCAACTCACCGAATACCTCAATTACATGCTGAAAACAAACTTACTAACCAAACTGGACATCAACACAAAAGACGTGTACGCAACAACAGAAAAAGGCTTAGACTTCATCCAAAGACACACAGAACTAACCGAGCTGCTAAACGACGAAAAAGAAGGCACCAAAAACAGCGTCAAAATTCCCCCTCAAACCCTGCTCCGAAAACCGTAACAGCAAGACCTTTTTTATAAATAAAATTTTTATAAACAAAACCAGAAGCAAAACACACGTAAAAAAGCTGGCTTAATTCTTCGCCTTCTCAACGTAACTCTTAACTCTGCCTCTTAACGCAGGAAAATCATCCAGCATAGCTTTAACAACTTGCCAGCGGATTTCTTCAACATTCTGAACGCTTTTCATTTCAGACTCCCCTTACAAACAGCAAATCTTATGTCAGCATATACAATATAAATCTTTTTCCGAATTCGGAATACACCCACCACACCCAAAAAACACCCCAACAACACACCACACAAAAAGACTTTCAGCAATCACAACCACTGGCAAAAGCATTTTAAAGCCAGCCGCTGTTTGGATTCTGGGAAAAAACTCGATGCCGATCAAAGCCGTACTATTCGACATGTTTGACACGCTGATGATGATCGAACACAACCACGCGTTCTATAGCCCTTCACTTAAACGAGCACACACGTCTCTGATACACAACAGCGTCAACGTATCGTTCAACATTTTCAACGCCGCCTACGTCAAGGCACGAGACGCACTTTACGATAAGGCTGATGCACAGATGGAAGAACCGCACTTCAACCTGCGCATCGTAAACGCGCTCCGCAGTTTAGGTTACAATTTTGATGTTTCAAGCGAGGTTGTACGCGGCGCAACGCTTGCGTTTTGCGAGGAGTTTATGCGTTACGTGCGCATCGATGAGCACGCGAGAAGTGTGCTGAAGAAACTGCACGGAAAATACAAGCTTGGAATAGTGTCAAACTTCGCTATTCCCGAATGCGTGCTTAAGCTGCTGGAACGCGATGATTTAGCTGGGTTTTTTGATGTTGTTGTCGTGTCTGGTGCAGTTAACAAGCGGAAGCCCAGACCAGACATTTTTCAAAGCGCATTAGATAAGTTGGGGGTTGACGCCGAGAACGCGGTCTTTGTGGGCGACACCGTTGACGCGGATATTCAAGGTCCACAAGCCATGGGAATGAAAACCATATACATTGAAAGGCGCAAGCAAAAGGAAATTGAGGCGACTTGCCCAGACCACACCATAAAAAGCCTGAACCAGCTGATAGAGGCTATAAAGCACTACTAGAGCAGAGGCTACCCCACTATAGGCTCAAACGTGGAGAAGTCCATTTTTCAGGAAGACTCTCGCTCCAGCCGCAATCATCTTAACTCTAAAACGCTGATTTAGCACTCGCCTAGTTTTTCTAGGTAATCTAAGAATCCTTTCAGGTCTTCTTTATCCATGCACATCAGCGAGTTGCGTTCCGTCTGAATGTAATTGCGCAGAGACGCCAAGTACTCTTTAGCTTTCACGTCTTGCTTAACTGTTCGGATTTGGTCGCGTTCTATTTTTATTCTGTAGAGGGTCGCCAGAAAAGTGGCAAAAACCACCAGCGTGTTGCTGACTATGACTATGATTTCTAGTTCCACTTGGTCATCGCCTCACTTGTGCCAGCTTTAATCTTACGTGTATTTGTTATATCACCCTTTTGGGTTTGTGTTC
>CAZYUQ010000041.1:0-11096 GCA_964650565.1 uncultured Candidatus Bathyarchaeia archaeon
CATCTATGCTGTGAACGTTCCTTCCGAAACCCCAAGATTCCAAGCCGCCTGGGTTAACGATTTTTATGGCGTAGCCCTTAGATGTGCTCATCATCCACGCAACGTACCGTGCGCATTCGTCCAACATGCCTTTCTGCAGGTACTCAAGAACAAACCACCAGTCGCCGAGCAACGGGTAGCTGGCTTTGTCCAGCATCGGCGTATCGTTCAGTTCCTCATGGGTGTGCTTAGCTTCCAGAGGCGGCATCGAAGGATTCATTATAGTGGTGTAACCCATGCGCGAGTATCGGTAGCCAGTAGTGAAAGTAGACGGAATCGAATAACCAACTCCAGACCGCGTTACAGCCGTCTTACGCACAACATCTTTAACGTGGTCCTCTGGCCGCATCAGCCTGCCCGTGTTCACTTCGGCACCCGCGATGTGCGTGTGAATATCTACTCCGCCGGGAAAAACTGTCAAGCCTGAAGCGTCAATAATCTTTGCTTTATGCTCATCGACGGCTTCAACGATTTTTCCGTTCTTGACGGCTATGTCCATTTTTTCTCCGTTAATCTCGTTCAACGGGTCAAAGACGAAACCGTTTTTTATTAGCAACTCCGTTATTGTGTCGCCTCCATTTTCTGAGTTTTAATTACTTTGACTTCTTGAAGGATTCTTCTTAGAATTTCTTCATCAGGCAGTATTCCCTTTGGCGGCTCAACAACCTTCTTAAGCGGTAAGGGCACGTGGTCCATGCGGTATGCAGTGCCGTCGACTTCTATGCCGACAAACGCGGATGGGAACACTACGTCACCCAGCAAAGCTGTAGCGTTCATGTGAGGGTCAATCACTATCAACGGATTTTTAACCAAATGCTGAACCGCTCTCTTCGGGAAAGTCGCGCCGGGGTCTGCGCCAATAACTAACGCGGCATCTGACTCTCCGCGCAACAGAATGTCCATGCTTGTTGTTTCGCCAGGGTTATAGCGGGGGTAGCCTAGTGAAAAGTCAATGCCGAAGGGATAGCCGCTTTGCCAAGTGAAAACGACGTTGGCACCAGTGACGTTGAAGTGACCTCTCATAGGCATGATGGCAAATTTTGTTCGCCTGTTCAAATCGCGTGTCAACGCTATGGCGACTTCTATGTTGCGAAACTTGGCTGAAGTCTGGGTTAAGCCCATGCCGAAGAAAATCACGCCGAACTCGCAGTTCACCAACGCGTCAGTAACTTCTTCCAAGTACTCCACGGGAACACCTGCAACTTTGTCAACGTCAAGTTCTTCATCGCGCACTAAAGCCCGTAGCGCTTGCATCAACTCATAATCCTTGTTGGGCGTGACCTGAATGAAGTAGTCAGCCATTTCAGCAGTCATGCTTTTTCTAACGTCGATAACTATGAGTTTGCGTCCGCTTTTACTCATTGCTGGCGGAAGCCTGCCCACTGGACAAGACTGGGGTCGCGGTGGTTTAACCTTAACAAAGCCCAGTCGCGTAGCACTTGCCACTTTTTTCCTGCCAGCTGCAGCCTTAACTTTCTGAAGGTATGCTGTCCACTCGCTTTTTTCAAAGCGTCCCTCGGTGAAGCTGGTGTATCTTTCAAGGTGCCGTGGATGTGCGCTCCAAGGGTCGCAGCCCCAGTATATGATAAGGTCTGCGCGATGTCTGATCTGTCCCAGAGTGCAGGTGGGTATGCCTACTTCCTGAACGCCAAGGATGGATGGACCGTGGCACACGACTGCTGTGTTATCGAGAACTCCGCCTATTTCTTCAGCTAATTCTACGCCTACGCGTTGAGCCTCGCAGCTGGTGGAGCTCCAACCATAAAGGATGGGGTAGTTTGCGTTGGCAAGAATTTCTGCAGCCTTGTGTATGGCTTCAGCCATCGAGACTGGAACAAACTTGCCGTCTTTCCGCACAAGCGGCGTTTTTATTCTGTGTTCGCCCTTGTAGCCTATGAATTTGGATTCGCATATGGCGCAGCCGTTCTTAACGCTGACCACTTCATCATTCTCAACGTCTAACTCGATGTCGTCGCATAAACAGCCGCAAATTGGACACGTTACAGATTTTACTATTGTCATTTGGTTTTTACCTCCCAAATTGTTCCAGAAGAAGTTCTTCCAGCTTTAGGACAGGCTTGTCAGGGGCTGGTTCAACCTCTGCGGGGGTTCCCTTGAAGGTGGGCGTTCCGATGCTTGTGGTTTCGTCGCTAACTACCACGTTTGCCCATGGCCCATAGGGAATGTAAATTAAGCTTGGAGTGGAAGCGCGAGGATACTTTACGGCTTTAAGAACAATTGACCCGTTTGAAGTGGTAACTAAAACGTTGTCGCCGGTTCTTATCCCCAGTTTCTTCATGTCGTCGCCATCCATGTAAACCATGGAACAAGCTTCAAAGTATTCTTGTGAACTTTTTCCCTGTTCTTTGCCTACACCCTGCTCAATCGTTCTCCCCGTGAGCAAGGTCACGCGCAACTTTTGCTGCACCATGAAGTCCGACCTTAACAATAGAAATTCAAAAGCTTATATTTAAGAGTAAGTTCCGAAAAACTGTCAATTTCACGACCGAATCACAAGCTTTTGAAAACGCATAGAAGTTACGCAGAGCAATCTAAGAGTTCATGCATTGTCACGGGATTATTCGTTCTGGCCACGTGTAGATGTTCATCCGTTTGCCGCGGACAAAACCAACTAAAGTCAGATTTGAAGCTTCAGCCGTGGCAATCCCCGAGGAAAGGGCAGTTGCCAAGGAGGCAATAATTGGCAAGCCAACCTTCGCCGCCTTAAACGCCACGTCGCCTGACATGCGCCCGCTCAAAGCCAAGAAACACGCAGCAAAATCAACCTCGCTCAAGGCAGCCATCCCGATTACCTTGTCTACAGCGTTGTGCCTGCCGACGTCTTCAGCCAACGCAACCAGCGTGCCGTCAGCCTTGTAGATTGCAGCGACATGGAAACCGCCAGTTTGTCTGAAGCCTTCAGCTTTGAAGTTAAGCTGGTAAACACTGTCAAATATTACTTGAGCTTTAACTGTCAGGTTGGATTTGACTTTGGGGGTTTTGCCAGTGTATTGGTAAGGTGAGCCGCTTCCGCAAGCTGAAGGAATGACGCGCGTATGAAGTCTTGAAAGCCTTACGCGGTCTTCAACGTTGATGCCTGCTTTTAGTTTAACGTAGCAGGTGCTTTCAGGTTCTTTGAGAACAATTTCCTTGATTTCTGCGGTGGATTCAAGTATTCCTTCAGAGAGAAGGTGCCCCACTGCCAATTCCTTAAGGTTCATCGGCGAGCACAAGATGGTCGCCCAAAAAGTCTTGTTGACAAACAGGTAAAGAGGCTTTTCCTCAGCAATATAGTCGACAATCGTCTGAGCTTTCCCCGTGGAAAGGTCAAGCTTAACAATATTCACTTGGCGCATCGCAACCATATCCACCTTTTCTTTAGTTCTTCTACTAATTAACATTACAGACGCTGCAGTAAACCTTGCTTCTTTTTTTGTTGAAAGACGTAGTGTTCCAAGGGAAAAAGGGCAAGTTGAAAGGCAATTCAAATAAGCTAAACAAAAACTCATTAGTAAACCGTAGAAAATAGCACTATTGCGTTGAGTTAAGGTAGTGGTAATGGGTAAACGGGCTGCGATTATACTTTCGGGTGGAAGAGCCGAAAGATTTCAAAGTGAACAAGAAACATGGCAAGACAAGGCACTTGTTGAGCTTTTCGGTAAACCGCTACTGGTTCATGCTGTTGAAAACGTTCGGGACTTTGTAGAGGAAATTGTGATAATTGTAAATGACGAGAACCGAAAGACACGGTATTCTGAAGTTTTGACAAGCCATCATGTCAGAAGCGCTAGATTGCTTGTTGATGAGAAAATCAACCATTTAGGCGGACCTCTTGTGGCGATCTTTACAGGATTGAAATCGGTTGAAGCAGATTATTGCCTCACGCTGCCCTGCGATATGCCTCTGTTGCAGCCAAAAGTCACTGAGTACATGTTTAACGCGGCGAAGGATTATCGCGTAGTCGTCCCGATGTGGCCAAATGGCAGACTGGAAACGCTTATCATGGTTCTTGAAAGAGAGAGCGTCTTGCGAATAGCGGACACGCTATACTATTTGAAACGCCCTCGCTCTGACGACATAATAAGAGGCGCCTTAAATGTCCTGTTCGTTTCCACCGCTGGTGAAATCAGGGCTCTTGACCCTGAACTTAAAAGCTTCGTCAACATCAACCACCGCGAGGACTTGGCGCAGTTGCAACCTCGCCGAGTTCAAGGTCCAGTCACTGAAAACATGCGGTTTAACTTGGGGTCCTTGCCCACGTTAGAACTGCAACAGCTCAGAGATGCCGCCGCACTAGCTAAAGAAGGCAAATTTCCAGAGGTTTCAAGAATCTTTTCTTCCTGCGCAACCAAGCTGGAAAGGGAAAACTCGTTTTTTTGGGCGGCCATCAGCCGAGAAAACGAGGGCAACAACCTGCTGAAGTGGGCACGACAGCAAAACAAGCCAGAGCTATCTGCTGAGCAAACATCCAGAGGCAAGAAGGCGCTTTTGAAAGCAGCCGGCAATTATGGGTTAGAAGCTGAAATGCACGAAAGAAACGGCTACGTTTTCTTAGCGGAACGGGCAAGATCTGATAAGTCATGGTGCATTTCACATGTAACTAACTTGGCTTAGCCAAGGGAGATGCTGAAAACGAAGAAAAAAGTGGATTCCATAAGTCGCTATAGTTAAAAAAGGAATAATATTGGAGAAACCATCACGTTGTTCGCATATGAAGGCCTTAGTGTGGCAAGTAAGAGGAGACCCAGCCAATTTCTAGCTCTTCGAGTTTTTCGACTGTAGGTACGCCTTGGCTGTCCCAGCCAGCCATTGCATAGTAATAACTTTTCAATTTTTCGAGTTCCTTTTGATTTATCGAAACGTTTGATAAAATGCCGTTTGTCTTAGGTTCCATCAGACGCCGAGGCAAATTATCATCTTCTCGATTGAAGCCTTCCCTAATGTTAAAGACTCGCGCTAAATTGATTGCGCGTTCAGAAACCTTCATGAGTTCAAAGGAACTAGTATCCCAGTCTGTGACATACTTCACTATGTTCGTTTTCTGCGTTACTGTCCATGGTACAAACATGCACAAACATAGGACGTTATCTAAGCTATTCCACGTTGAAATGTAGTAGAATTGGCGGGCTTTCTTTGGACCCATGTCCAAGGCAAGAACAGGTTCTATTACGCCGAGACCTCGGGTTTCGCGGGGGATTTTCTGGACATACAGGTTATCGTACATATTGTGCTCGTGGTCAGCACCTGTTGGGGAAACAGCGTATCCCAACCCTTGACCTCTTCTTGGCCTAGGGTCGTGCATCGGCACTTCTTGACCCTTCACCTGAACAGCAAGCGCCCCTACGTTTTTGCCCAACTGTTCTGCTGCTCTTTTTGAGCCTTCTGCTAACAGATCGCCTATTCCTTTTCGTTGCGCGATACAGTCAATTGTCCTTAACATGGACTCTGCATTGCCGAAGTCTAGCGTTATGCCGTTCGTCTGTGAGTTTGTTAGAAAACCTTTTTCGTAACATTCCATTGCGAAGCTTATAGTCACGCCTGTGCTTATGGTGTCCAAGGAATATCTCTGACAAAGCTCGTTTGCTTTGCAGATAACTTTCAAGTTGTCAATTCCGCAATTTGAACCGAAGGCGGCAAGGGTTTCGTACTCGGGTCCACCATACGCAGGATTCACATTCAATTCGGGGTCTTCAACTTGGACTATTTTCTTGCATCTAACCACGCAAGCATGGCATGTGCCCATTCCCACACTAACGGTCTTTTTAATGGCTTGAGCTGAAATCTGGTCTACCTCGGGAAAGACGCCTTCCTTGAAATTTCGGACTGGAAGATTGCCTGTTTCTTCGTAAACATCCATGGCGGCTCCAGTACCATATTCATGAAAGTTATAAGCTAATTTGGCTACGTTCTTGGCCATATAGGAAGAAAGGCGCCCAAGCTTTTTGGGTTGTGCTATCTTAATCGGGTTATTGCCCTTAACAACTACTGCCTTAAGGTTTTTGGAGCCCATTACAGCGCCCATGCCGCATCTACCAGCGACATGCTTCATGTCGTGTATGACTGAAGCATAAAGCACCAGGTTTTCTCCTCCCGGGCCAATCAAAGCTATCCTCGCTGAAGGAGAATCAACCTCATTTTTTATTACTTTGGATGCTTCAAGAGTTTGTTTTCCCCAAAGATGGACAGCATTACACACTCTTACGGTGTCATTATTTATCCACACATAAACCGGTTCTTTGCTTTTTCCTTCAAAAATGACGGCGTCATAACCAGCTTTCTTGAGTTCAGTACCCCAAAAGCCACCTGCTTCTGCCTCGCCGTAGCCACCCGTTAAAGGTGATTTTGCACCAACGCTGTGTCGCCCCGCGCCACTAACTGGGGCCCCTGTGACTGGACCGCAAGCAAAGATTAACTTGTTTTCGGGAGATAAAGCATCAATCCCCTGTTTAAGTTCACGTAAAAGAAAATAACCGATGAAACCTCTGCCGCCGAAATATCGTCGATAAAAAACATCATCCGCTGTCTCTACGCTTATCTTGTTATGAGTCAAATCAACTCTCAGTATCCGCTTGGTGTATCCAAAGCTCAAAATCAATCGACCTTCAAAGCCTATGATTTTCATTTCTTAAAAAACTACCGCAAGCTCTGCTTTCATTGGGCATGCGGAATATAGACCAACTGTTTCCAAGCTTCGCAGGCTACACGTCAAAATCCATCTATGACAGCGGGACAAAGTTCAATCAAATATACCTCAGTGATTACTGACAAACAAGCTATGAGCAGGAAATAGAGGGGGGCAAAATCTGCGTCAAACTGAAAGACGACTGGTAACCGCAACTGCTAGGAAAGGCTTTATACAAGTTAACCCAAAAATTTGTCTGACTTATCGCAGGTGATTATGTGGTATCTCAGAAATTGTTGGAACTGTTGAATAAGGTATTGGCGCATGAGCTTCAGGTTTCTATCCAGTACATGTGGCAGCATGTTTCATTAACTGGAATTCAAGGCGCTGTTGTGGAAAACCTGTTTAGAGAAACAGCCATTTCAGCGATGAAGCACGCTGAAGAACTTGCGGAAAGGCTCGTGTACCTAAATGGCGTGCCCACAACTAAACCTAACCCTGTCTTTGTCGGCACCAGTTTAGAAGAAATGCTGAAAGAGAACATAAAGGACGAGGAAGAAGCAATATTACTTTACAAAGAAACCATTCAGCTGGCAGGCAAAGAAGGAGATTTTGGAACTAAACGGTTGCTTGAAGATGTTCTCAGCCACGAAGAAAAGCAGCACGCCAAGTTCGCAAAGTTGCTAGTTGGCATGACCAGCCCGTTCACTCAACCATAAGCAGAATATTGGGCAAAATCGCGGTGTTTATTAGAGCCTGATTCAACTGGTTCTTCTCGGAGAGTAATTGATTGGTTTTAGTTATCGCCGCGGTTGGAACAAGTGGCTCAGGCAAAACAACCACGCTGGAATACTTGATTCAGCGTTTCTCCGCTGAAGGCTACAAAATCGGCGCAATAAAACACATACATCGAGAAGGCTTCACAATTGACAAGGAAGGCACAAACACATGGAGATATGCCAAAGCAGGGTCAAAGGTTATAGTCGCTATCTCGCTTGGAGAAATTGCAATAATAAAGAAAACCGATGCAGCACTGAACGATTTAGACCAAGTGATTGAGCTACTGGAGCAGGAACAGCTGGACATGGTCTTCATCGAGGGATTTCACAAGCTCATAGCCAAAAGAACAGATATCCCAAAAATAATCACAGCCAAAGACGAAGCCAACCTTAAGATGACGCTTGAGGCAACGGTTGAGCCGATTCTCGCGGTTTCAGGAGTAATTTCACAGAACAAAACTGCAGTAACTAACTTGAAAATACCTGTAATCAACATTGCCACAGAAGGCGAACAACTCATACAACTCGTAAAGAAACACTTGAAAGCCAAACCCAGCTAAAGCCGAATAAAACCCAAGCAGCAAAACCGTCAACTAAAGGGAATACGGGTTTCTACATCAAAGTTAAGGTCGGTACCCGCTCAGGGTACACAATGCCAACGCCGCAGCGGTTATGTCCGCCGTCGTTCCAGGATTGTACAGGTTTCCAGACGCCCTAAGTTTCTGGTCAAACTCAAGTATGCCCTGGCGTCCGCTTGCGGTTTCCACGCCGCCTAACTCAAGAATCTGGTGTGCGTCCACTGAGATTTCGCGTGTTTTTTCTCTGCCGACTTTGCGGGCTATGAAGGTGTCTGGGTAATCAGATAATACTTTCAAGAACGTGTGGATTATGGCTGTGTTCAAGTCCCTGTTTTTAAGTTGCTCCATCAGGTAAGGGTAAGCCACATTGAACGTTATGGGGTAATTGTTCACCCACTCGGAGCAGATGTCATCGTAGCCAGCGGCTATTTTGAAAACCTGAAACAGCGAAACATTCTCGCTTATCAAGCGCTCTTTGGAGTTGGGGTCGTGGACATCCAATTCGGGAGCGCTGTTAAGACCGCTGGGTTTAGCTATGTCTATAGCCTCGTAGAGGTGAACTGCGTCCTGAGGCGTGGTTGACTCAACCGCCAACTTCAGGTTTTTTCTTAGCTCTGAAAAGTCGAAGCCGCCATCACTCATCGTTGTCATGCCTGCCGCCACAGCCAACGGCACAAACAGCATCACCGTGCCAATTAACGTGTTGCCGCCTTTCTGCCAGGCGTCAATGTCCGCACTGCAGTTTCGTATGAGTTCGCCCATGCCAGCTTCGCCTATGCTGAGTTTGTGGTTGGATATGGCTATGCCGCGGTTTGCTGCTGCCTCAAAAGAAGCGTGTGCAGCCACTGCTGAAGCGAGAAAGTGCTCAACTCGTGTGCCTTCGAAGCCGACGACGAAGTTTACGTTGCCGGGTTTGTCGGCGCTGACTTCAAGCAGTATTGCCAGTTCTAGGCATTTGCTGATGTGTTTTGCTTTTTCGCAGTGGGGCATAAGGGGAAATGTTCAAGAAAGGTTTATTAACGTTGTGTAAAAAACTACAAACAATTGAAGCCGCTTACATAGTGAACGGGCAGAGGTTTTTGCATGCGAGCTCGCGAAGGCGAACTGATTAAAACAAAGAACAACACAATCTTCGACGTTAAAGGTTTGGTGCATCCGCCAAACCGCGTCATAGCGTTTCCAAGGTACATTCCTTCAGCCGAGGGCAACCGCGGGCACAGCGGAAGCCTGTACGGCAAAGTTTACAGCTTCGCTGACCGCTTCAAGTTTCTGCAAGAAAACGCGCCAGCGCTGATAGTGCACGACGAGGTTTTTGATGCGACCTTGTGCGAAGTGCCAATCGACCTGATTACGACGCATTATGATCCTGTGGACAAGCTGCAAAAGCTGCGTTCAGCTAAAACGCTGAGCGATTTGGAGAGGAAAGCCGTGCAGTTGGCGGAGGATTTGAAGGAAGCCGCTGATATTCCGTGGAGCAGCATCGGGATTTCAGGTTCGCTGCTGGTTGGGCTGTACACGTTGCAGTCGGATATTGACCCTGTTGTTTACGGTGTTGAAAGCTGCCGCAAGGCTTACGCTGCACTGGAAAGCCTGCTGGCGGATGGTGGTTCACGTTTTAAGCGGTACAACCGCGAGGGGTTGCAGGCGCTGTTCGATTTCCGTTCGAAAGACACCAAGATGAGCTTCGAAGACTTCGCTTTGGTCGAATCGCGTAAAGCGTTCCAAGGCATGTACAGCGGAACAGACTACTTCATCCGCTTCGTGAAAAACTGGAACGAAACAGGCGAACAGTACGGCGATGTGCGCTACAAGGACTGCGGGTACGCGCGGATAACGGCTACGGTTGCGGATGACGCCGAGGCGCTGTTCACGCCGTGCACATACAAACTGGAGAACAGCCAAGTTGTTGAGGGCGCAAAACTGGAGTCAATACAGGAGATTGCGTCTTTCCGCGGCAGGTTCTGTGAATTTCCCACCACACTTGACGGAGAAACCACCACATTTGAGGCACAGGGGAAAGTCGAATTGGTCACAGATAACAGAACAGGCGAAAGCCATTACCGCCTACTACTCGGCAACAAACCAGCCGACTATATGGTTATCAGACAAAAAAAACATTAACTTTCTTGCCTCTATCAAAAACAAAGATAGCTATGCAGCAAACTTTACTGTCTTATGTTGCTGAGTAAAAAAAGAAAAAGGGAATTGAAGTTGATTTACTTCTTCAGCAGTGGTTTCCAGCCATTAAGTGCAAGGCTAAGCACAGTCAATACAAAGGCAATGACGACCACAACCCAAAACCAGTGAAAGAAGACTTCAAGTAGATTTGGGCTGAAAAAGTTGCTCCAAATAAAAATGGCTAAGGCAGTTAATAAAATTGTGAACATCAGTATCCACAAACCTATTGCAATTTTTCTATGTCGAACTGGTTCGGACACATATTTCACCGCTTGTATCTTATCAATCTTAGTCACTTCTCAGGTTTAAATTTATTGCTACAGTCACCACTAGTTCGGCCAGATGCCTGAATGCGGTCCATAATTAAAGGGGCTCATTGGCCAGAAATAGAAAGCACCCATAGGGTCACCAAGGCATTGATCATAGCCACACGTGAGCATTACAGGTTGATACTGGGCAACGTGCCGTCGGATTTCAGGGTATTATCGCGGGCTAAAGCGGTTACTTTCAAAACTTGCTCATAGTAGCGTGGACAATACGTTAAGGTGATTTGGTGGAAGTTGCCTTTCGGCGTTGCCACTTCTTCCAAGCTGCCTTCGATGCAGACTGTCTCGTCTTTTCTTGCTTGCGCCCGGAACTCTTCCATGTAAGAAACCACGCGCACCGCTTCCAAAGCGTCTCTGGCGCCACTTAAAACTGTTAAGGGCTGTATACCGTATACGGATGGGATAAACGGAGCTTCGTCGTCGGCTGTTACGCGAGCGGTGATTTTCACCCAGCCCTTCCGCATGATGCGCGTTTTCGAGTCGTATTCAGAAGTGATTTCACTCCATGCTTTTACGGGTTCAAACTCGGCTTTTATGGTTCTCCCGCTTTTAGTGTCGTCGAATAAGCCGTAGA
>CAZYUQ010000042.1:0-10871 GCA_964650565.1 uncultured Candidatus Bathyarchaeia archaeon
CCCGCTGGGCTCATAACCCAGAGATCAGTAGTTCAAATCTACTCCCCGCTACCAACATGTTCCAAAATTTTAGCGCATATTCTTTGTTGAAAGTACCTAGAATTGTGGTTGGGTTAAAGTAAAGAAAAATGGTTGAGGGAGCAGAACGCAGCAAGTGTTGCTTGCGGTTTAGCCTTTTCCTTTCTCTTCTTTGCCGAAGTACGTTGTCCATTTGAGTTTGCGCGCGTCTCGTTTAAACTGCAACGAACTCTTTTTGCATTTGCTTGAGCAGAACCACAGGATGGTTCCATCGTTTTTGATGTACATCATGCCTGTGCCGCCTGCGAACTCATTTCCGCAGAATGAACATTTTCGTGGTTTAGGCATAAGCGTTTTCCTCTGTTTATGGCTTTATCTTCTTCGGGAGATTTTCTTTGCTTCTCTCTCTGTTTCTCTGAGCATTAAGATGTCTTGTGCCCGCACTGGACCTTTGACGTTTCGAGTTATGATGCGCCCTTTATCTTTTCCTTCCATGATGCGCACGCGCACCTGTGAAATTTCGCCAGTCACGCCCGTGCGACCGATTACTTGGATAACTTCTGAAGGTATAAGTTCCTCTGCTGCTTTCGCGTCTTTGCTCATTACTGAGCTCCTCTCTTCACTTGCTCAATCCGCGTTATGATTTCTTTGATTAATCCCGAAGCGTCGCCTTCCTTGAGTATGCAGACTGCGGCGCATGGTACGTCGATGCCTACGGCGCTGCCTATTTTGTCTTTGTTGGGCACGAACACGTAGGGGATTTTTCTTTCGTCACAGAGAAGCGGCAGATGAGCAATAACTTCTGGAGGGTCAACGTCTTCAGCTATAACTACGAGTTTTGCTTGTGAGCGTTCAACGGCTTTTGTGGCTTCGTTTGTGCCTTTTCGGACTAAGCCTGTTTTTGAAGCAATCTGTAGGGCTTCATAGGCTGCGTCTACGATTTCTTTCGGTACTTCATATTTTACATAGAATGGTTTGGACATTAGCCTCACCCTTTTAAGGCACAGTCTTATCCACACTTCTCATTTATGAAGGTTTCTACTGAAATCCCCGCATAGCTTGATTACCAGAAAAACAAAACCGCAAAGCGCCACTCGAGCTTGCTTAGGAACAGTTGTACAGGCTTTCATATATCGTGATATGTAGAAAGCTTTAAATAATGATTTACGTTCACGTTCTTGTTTTTCGAGAGGGGTATGCGTTTGCAAAGATTAGGCAAGGCTCTTAACGTGACGCCGTCTCAGAACGTTGTTGTAAAAATCGACAAAACCCCGCAAATCGGCGCAACAGTAGTTGACGAGAAATTGAAGATTGTCGGCAAAGTCTTCGACATCATCGGTCCAGTGTCCGCGCCTTACGCCGTCGTAAAACCAACCGTTAAAGAGCCCGCAAAGCTAACCAACAAGCAGCTGTACCTGCTTCTCTCGAAAAAAGAACGGGGCAAAAAAACATGAGTAAAAATACAGAATTACGCGGAGACGCAAAATCCCAATCATCACCGCAACGCGCGGAATCCTTCAAAGTTCAATCCTGTCCTGAATGCGGTAGCACCAGAATTATGCGCGATTACGAATGCGCCGAAATAGTATGCATGGACTGCGGCTTCGTCGTGGCAGCCAAAATCGCTGACAGGGGACCAGAATGGCGAGCTTTTGACGATGAGCAAAGGTCAAAGCGGACGCGGGTTGGCGCTCCTTTGACGTATACTATTCATGACAAAGGCTTGTCAACAACGATTGATTGGCACGACCGCGACATCTACGGCAAAAGCCTCTCACCGGGACAGAAAGCTCAGGTGTACAGGCTTAGAAAGTGGCAGCGGCGCATAAGAGTTTCCGATGCAACGGAACGCAACTTGGCTTTTGCTTTGTCTGAAATCACGAAAATCTCTAACAACCTGAACCTTCCGAAGAGCATTTTGGAAACTGCGTCGGTGATTTACCGGAAAGCTGTGAAGGAGCGGCTGATACGTGGGCGGTCAATTCAAGGCGTGACGTCGGCGGCGATTTACTTGGCGTGCAGGCAGTGCGCGTTGCCGAGGACTTTAGATGAGATAGCTCAGTCGTCTACTGTGAACAAGAAGGAAGTGGGGCGTAGTTACCGTTTTCTGATTAAGGAGCTGAATTATTCTATTCCGCCGCTTAGACCCAGCCAGTACATCACCAAGTTCTCCAATCAGCTTACGATGCAGGGGAAAGTGGAGGAGATTGCGCATAAGATTTTGGCGGCTGCAAAGGAGCTTAAGCTTACTTCGGGTCGTGGTCCCACAGGTATCGCTGCGGCTGCAAGCTACATAGCTTCGGTTTTGACTGGGGAACGGAAAACGCAGAGGGAAATAGCTGAGATAGCGCAGGTGACTGAGGTTACCATCCGCAACAGGTACAAGGAACTTGTTGAAAGGTTGTTGTTCCACATAAGTATCTAAAACATTTTTTCTTTCTATTTTTTGTGCAAATAACGCTTTAGGGGCAACTTTGGGCAGTCAGCGTATTTTTTGTTGAAGCATTTTCCTGAGTGTACAGCGGTATTCTTTTAAAGGTGGACAAACTATTCCACGTTATGCCCTACCATTTCACGTTTGACCTTTCAAAGGTTCCGCGGTTTTTCTTCACTGAAATCGCGCGCATTAGCTACCAGAAGGGTATGCACAAATCGCTGCTTGACACTTTGCAGCGGGTTATCACAAAGTTTAGAATCCAAGAAGCCACGGGGCTTAACCTTTCAGACGCCATCGTGCTTATTCAGGACCTCATTGATGTGCAGGCTGTGAACCTGACGGAACGAAAAAAGTTCTTGCAAACGAAGAAGCGGGCACTTCTGCTTCCGCATTGCTCCAGAAAATACATGGACAGCCGCTGCAAAGCCGCTTTCGACCCAGATGTTCCCTCGTATAAGTGTGCACATTGCTCGCAAGACTGCTTGGTTAACAAGGCAGACTGCTTAGCCAAGAAAAAGGGGTATGACGTTTACGTGTTGCCTGGTGGTTCGTGCGTTCCAAAAATCTTGAACGCCTCGCACTACGAGGGCATCATTGGAGTGGCGTGTGGAGAAGAGATAAAGCTTTCTGGAGCTATTTTGGGTGCTTCGGATGTGGTTGGGCAGGCTATTCCGTTGATAAAGAACGGGTGCGCGAACACGGCTTTTAACATGGATACTCTGGTTAAAACTCTTTGATGCGTGCTTTCAGTGGCTTGTAGCGTTTCTTGGAGTTATGGCGCGCCAATTGGTGATTATTTCTTTTTTGTTTTTTTCTATGCTTTGTGCTTCTTTCCTTTGGGCTTCTGTAAGTAAGTCCAGCGCCTTTTCGAATGGCAATGCGCTGAATTGAGCAGCGTAATCGCGAGTGACTTTTATGATTCTTTTGCTTTGTAGGTTTTTGAGTGTAGCACCGAGGTGTTGCTTGTTCAGTTTCAGTGTTTCGGCTATGTTTTTTGCTTTTTGTGGGCCTTTGGTTGCGAGGTAGATGTAGACTTTGGCTTCTTTTTGTGACAGTCCGAGTTTTGTGAGGGCTTTCAGTACGCGTTCTAAGCTCACTTTGTCACGTTCCTTTTCAGAGTTCAGTCTGGCTATTGGATTAACAAAAAAGGGAAAAGAAGGGAGTTATATGTCTCTGCTATTTTCGTCGTTTTCGGAAGTGGCGTGCGCTTACTATGGTTGCGACGGTTGACAGTAGTAGCATGACGCCGAGGGTTAAGCCCTCTGGATAGGGAGGGTCTATACTGAAAGCGTAGACGTTGCGGTCTGCGGAGTATATGTATACGACGCCGTTGGCAACAACAGGCGAAGAATAGGGGTCTGGGTAAATGGTGTGGCCTTCAGTTGTGTAGCTCCATATGAACGTGCCACTAGCAGCATCCAAACAGTAAACCTTGTCTTCCAATGCGGACACGTAGACTTTATCCTCAGCAACTGCAGGCGACCCATACACTTCTGCGCCAGTTGTGTAGTCCCAAATCAATGCGCCGTTAGACGCGTTCAAACAGTAAACTTTGTGGTCGTATGAGCCAACGTAAACCTTGTCGTAAGCAACAGCAGGCGAAGAATACACTTGGGCGCCTGTTGTGTAGTTCCATATCAACGCGCCAGTTGAAGCATTCAAACAGTAAACATTGTTGTCGTATGAGCCCACGTAGACTTTGCCATCAACTACTGCAGGAGAAGAAAACACGTCGTCGCCTGTTGTGTAGTTCCATATATGTGTGCCTGTTGCAGCATCTAGCGCGTAGATGTTGTGGTCGTAGGAACCCACGTAGACTTTGTCATCAACTACGGCGGGAGAAGAACGCACTTGGGCGCCTGTTGTGTAATTCCATATTTTTGCGCCGTTAGCAGCATCTAAACAGTAGACGTTGCAGTCCCCTGAACCCACGTAAACTTTGCCGCCAGCAACAGCAGGAGAAGAAGTTACATTGGGGCTGGTTGTGTAGTTCCATATATGTGTACCTGTTACAGCATCCAAGCAGTAAATTCTGCCGTTCGTTGTGCACACGTACGCTTTGCCATCAGCCACCGCAGCAGAAGAATATATCATGCTGCCGCCTGAGTAGTGCCATAGCTCCGTGCCGTTTGTAGCGTTAAAGCAATAAAATACTCCGACCCATGAGCCTACGTAAACTCTGTCGGCGGCAACAGCAGGAGTAGCCTGCCCACCGAAGCCAGCCGTGCTGCTGTTCCACAGGGTTTGGTTCGTGGTTGGGCAGCGGGTGGATGCTGAGTATCCAGTGTTCTGCAAATCATGGCGGAACATTGGCCAGTCATGAGGCCAATCAGCAGATACTGTGCAAACTCCAGCCAACGCAGATAACAGAAATACTGAGACAAGCAGAAACACGAGTGAAGCTTTTTTGAATTTATACGTTTTAATTATTCTCCTTTTATTTTGGGTACTTCTTATAACCGCGCCCCTCACTCGGCGCTAAGTGTGATGAGCAACAGTTCCCATCATCGAAAAACAATTATGCGGGGTTAACGCATTTAGAATTAGGCTAGTCACCTATGTGACCATCTCTGGGGGCTACGGGTTGGGTTATGACGCTGTAAGGAAGTTTCTCAAGGATTTTGGATTAACCGAAAAAGAGGCAGAAGTGTACGTTTTCCTTGCTAAACGCGGTGCATTAAGAAGCGGAGAAATCGTCAAGGGGCTCAAAACACACAAAGGCGAAGTCTACCGTGTTCTGAAAAGCCTCCAAACCAAAGGACTAGTAGAAGTAACACTGGAGTTCCCCAAACGTTTCACAGCTGTCCCATTTGAGACCGCCTTGGATTCATTTATTAAAATCAAAAGAGAGGAAGTTGCCTCCGTAGAGAACTCGAGGCAAGAACTGCTCAACGACTGGAAAAGCATAAACAAAACTGAAGTTGAGCTTCCCTTAGAGAAATTTGTGGTCATCGAAGGGAACCGTAGAATTTACCCAAAGATAATTCAGATGGTGCAAGAAACCAGAAATCACTTGTCAGCCGTGTCAACGGTTGCTGGCTTGTTACGCGCTGACCAGTTTGGTCTTTTTGACGCCATTCTGGAGAACCCTTTAAAATCCAAGATCAAATTCCGCTTTCTCACAAACTTATCCCGCCAAAACTTGAACGCTGCAAAAGCTCTCCTGAAGAGAACACCCCGAACTGAATTTGACTTCAAAGGAAGAAACCCCGAACTGGGACTGCAGCTGTCACCTCGCATGGTCATCCGAGACGGAGAAGAAATTCTATTCTTCATTACCTCAAAAGACGCTCCCAAATCAGCACAGAACGACATGTGCCTCTGGACCAACTGCAAAACGCTTGTGGATTCATTCACTGCCGTTTTCGAAGACCTATGGCGCAACTCAACGGACTTAGAACGGAAGATTGTTGAGGTTGAAACTGGTAAACCAGCACCAAACACGCACGTTATTAGTGATGCAGAAACAGCTTCGAAGAGATATAATGAGCTTTTGTGCTCTGCGGAAAGAGAAATTGTGGTTGTGACTTCTGCGGAAGGTCTCCTTGCTTATCGGGCGAGAAAAGGAAGGTTGAAAGATTGGGTTGCAAGAGGTGTTAGTATCAGGATTCTGGCGCCCATAACTAGCGAGAATCTGCAAGCAGCCCATGAATTGTCGAAATGCGCTGCGATAAGGCATTTGCCTGATAGCTACTTAGAAACTACGGTCATTGATGGAAAACACCTTTTTCAGTTTAAGAACCAACCCCCTCAAGAGAAGAAGCTGGTGGATTGGCCGTATTTCGAAAATGCGTTCTACACAAATGATCTGGAATATGTTGAAAAAACAAGTAAAATGCTGGATGCCCTTTGGCAAAACGCCCGCGCCCCACCCGCCGTCACGCTTGAATCTGTCCTGAGGCCTTCTCCGCTTAAAGTTGCGCCCATTTCTGACATTGAAAGAATCAATAATCCTTATAACAAATTGAGAGGGTTCCGAGAATCTACAGAGATGATAACAGAAGAAGACATATTGAAAAAAATCATCAACGCCAAGAAATTTCCCGCCAAGAACTGGCCAAAGGATATTCTGCGGTATTACGGTAGCAGCACAATGGCTATAATCCATCCAGTGAAGCAACTGAATATTCCAAACACCATGGTCATTGGCTGGCACTTCGATAAGCAATCTTCATTCGGAGAAGAAGATTCTATAAGATTTTGCCTATGGCTTGAAACGGAAAAAGGCCGCCATGCTTACGTTGTTGTCGCTCTGGTCACAGATAACCCGAAAAGCGCCGAGTTCCAAAAGGAAATGTTCGCAAGCTCACCCGTAAAGCTGAACGTGCATGTAGTCAAAAAAGAAGCTATTCAAGTTCGAATCCACGGCAACTCTGGCATCGTCGCTTGGACAGTGCCGATACCGCTTCCGCCCTCCAACTACGTTCTGCCACCTGCATGCATACTGGTTGAAGGCTACAGCAAACTTAAAGCCATCGGCAGCAAACATGTATTGCCTTCTGGCGTGAACGTTCTCGTCGAGTTCAACCTTTACGATGGATTCGTGACTTTCTTCCACCCATCGTCAAAATACACGGGACCTGGAACCGACGGATTCGTGGCCAGAGACGTCGTCTTGACAGAATATCCTCCATCCCCCAAATAAGCGCCGCTTCTACTAGTGACACAACTGTTAAAATTAAATCTTAAATAGTCAATTTGTTTATAATTTGCAATGGTGTTGCTGTGGATACCAAAGAAATCGCTTTAACTATAATCTTCACAGCTGTTGCAATAGCGTTGAATCCTGTTCAAGTCCCAGCATTCTTCATGGCAAACTGGAATTTTCGATTCTTCGAGATACCAGTTGTTGCCGCTTTCTTGCTGCTCGGCCCAAAAATCGGCGTTACAGTAGCAGTGCTGCGTACTTTAGGCGAAATGACGCTCTTTCCGGGTCCAGTTGGCCCTTTGATTCCTCTATGGGGCCTCCTAATAGATCTAAGCATGCTGCTAGGAATCTATTTTGCTGGTTGGTTGTTGAAGCGAAAAACTTCACAGGACAAGAATCTTGGAACAAGGCAAGTTACATATTTTACAGCGTTTGGGACCTTAATCAGAGCACCAGCCTCTACTTTGTTGATGTCCGCGACGTATTATTTCTTGCAAATTCTCACTGAAGCACAAATAATTGCGTTAATGCCCTTTTTTGCCATAACTTCGGTAATCTTATCGCTTTACACAATTCCTGCCGGCTACCTAATCGCTAGAATAGTCAGCAGAAACCTAAACGTAGGCAATAAACTGTGAAATGCACTGCGCAAAAAGCGTTCCGACTATTTATAGTTTAAATAAGGGGGCTATAGAAAAAAATCACATGTCAGACAGCACCCATTACTTCCCGTTACGAAAAGACACTAACTTGTTTTTCACAAACGCAAACCCAATGCTACTTCACGAGTTCACGTTTCTTCCATCGCAAGTTCTTGCTTCTGCACTTTCTGCACTTCGTAGCAGTCGCAGCATTCCTAACCCCGCAATCCCTGCAAATTTTCATGTACAACCTATGCTTCTGCGCTATGGCTTTTTTAACTGGATCAAGTATCGGCATCTAACGTTTCCTCAATTTTAGCTAAACTCAGATGATTACCTGTCAAATATACCTTTTCATTCTCACTTAATAACTTCAATGGTAACATAAGACCTCGTATCCTGAATGCCATCTATAGCATACAACTTCTTAAGAATCTCATCCAAATTCTCCCGCTCAACAATAATCAACGCATCCACTTCCCCAGCTATCCTAAAAGCCCTCACAACCGAAATCGCCCTTATCTGATTATACACCTGAATACGCTTAATAGGCGAAACCTTAAGAAGAATAAACGCAGGAGTCGTAGACACACCAAGAGCACTCAACCCCTCCTCCGTAACATCAATAAAACCACGCCCTGTACGAATATACCCAGCACTCTTAAGCTTCCTCAAATGCACATTCAAAGCCTGCCTGCTAATGCCTAACTGCTCAGACAACTCATCCTGCTTAACACGCAACGTGTAAGTATTCGTAGACCTACCCTTCCCATAAAGCATTTTCAGAAGCTTAACCGAACGCTTTGTAAGAGGCTCCAAACTGCTCACTTTCTACCATTTTGTTAAACTAAAGGTTTACAATTATAGCGTTATTTAAGACTTTAGCCAATAAAAAACGACACTGCCCAACATCACATGACTTACGCACAAACACACCGAAAAAACTACTCACCGAAACCCCAGCAAAGTCTCATTCACAGTTCTACAAATAGCAAACTTCCCAATCGCATACCGCGGACGAATCGTGTTGGGAAACAAACCCCGAATATGCTGAGGCAAAACATCATCAAACTTCACTTCCAAAATAATGCCCTCCTCCCCACAGACTCCCATAGTGCAGACACAGGAATCAAACAAAGCCACCGACCCCAAATTAGTATGCAAATCAAGGTCAAACGTAATCCGAACGTTACCAACCGGATGAACAAATGCTTCCCTATTATAATCAACCAACACCACAGGCCGCAGAAGCTTACTGCGACTTTCCAAGTAAAAGGTCTTAAGAAGCGGCATATTCGAATTGACCAAGAATGCTATGTCTCCCGCTATTATGCAGTCAGCCTCTTCACGGGTGAGCCTCACGCTCTCCTTGCAGACATACTGATCCAGCTTGGTTTTCCGTTCAAACTTGATATACTCGTCACTGCAGTTGTAAATTCGCATTCGATACTTGTTCCGGTAAGTGGCACCAGAGATTTTATCGGCGAGTGCAGTATTTTTGAAATCGTCAAAATAGAGGCTCCGAACGTGATAGCGGCCATCCGGTCCCGCGTGTGGGTCTGGTTTGAGAACCGCTGCTAAATTTTTCCGAAGAATCTGGTACTGCAAGCCGTCAATGTAATACTTCAGTTCGTGTCTTAGGTGCCGTTCTTTTGGTTTAATCATATTCATCTGCGCCTTGAATGTATCTTGCCAGCAACCACTACGAGCGCACTCAAAGTTATAATTATGCCGATCGGCAATAACATTGACCAAACTGAAGTTTTAGAATTATTTTGCGTCTTATTATTTCCCCAGCCAGGTGTCGCTTTTAGTAAGTAGGTCCAGTTTGCGTTGCCGTCGGGGAAGCGACCGTAAGAGACATCTCCGATTTGTTTGGTGAAAACTACGGAGTCAATGAGCGTTATGCCGTCGCTTGCGAACAGGCCGACTTCTTCCCCGTTTGCGCTGAGGGCAAAGCTTGCATGTAGCGATGTTTGGTCGGAAGAGTTGTTGTCGGCCCAAATAAGCAAATAACCGGGTGGTTCCAGCAAGGTATCGTTAGGAAAACGCCATGAAGTAGGGTTTGTCAAGTCGTCGGTTAAGTACATGCCGCCGAGGTCAATAGTCTCGTTACCATCATAAAAGAGCTCAATCCAGTCAGGATAAGTCCCGTCTGGACCTGCGATGGTGATTTGGTTGTCAGCCATGAGCTCATTGATAAACAAGCCCTCAGGAACGGTCACGTACTCCGGTTCATCATGTACTACAATCTCAACCAACTTATTCGGCGCCCCAGGTGTAGGTGTTAAATCGCTCCAGTTAAGGCTTCCATCAGGAAAACGACCGAAGGAAAAATCCGCTAATTGTTCGCAAAAGACGATTGAGTCAATTGGTGATTTGCCATCGCGAGCAAAAAGAGCAATAACTTCCCCGCTTGCGTTAAGACCAAAACTCGCGTGCAACGGTCGCGCAACAGCAGAATTATCCGCCCAAATAACTAGGTAACCTCCAGCCGCTATGGATGAGCCATTGGAAAATTGCCATTTATCCGAATTATAGAGATCGTCCGTTAGGTACATGCCGCTGAGGTCGATGGTTTCGTTGCCTGCGTTGTACAGTTCAATCCAGTCAGGATAAGTCCCGTCTGGACCCGCAACAGCCGCGTCATTGTTAGCCATGAACTCGTTAATGAACAAGTTTTCTGGAACACTGTCCGCGTTGGTAGGTCCAACAGGCGCAACATCAGGCAACTCGTTAGCAAACCCTGGCGTAGGCGCCAATTTGCTCCAGTTCACGCTGCCATCAGGGAAGCGACCGTAAGAAACATCTTTGGCTTGCTTTGTGAAGACAACAGAGTCAATGGGCGTCACGCCGTCGCTTGCGAACAGGCCGACTTCTTCACCGTTTGCGCGGAGAGCAAAATTCGCATGCAGCGAAGTTTGATCAGAAGAGTTGTCAGCCCAAATAAGCAAATAATCCCCTGACGCAATGGAAGTGTCATCAGGAAAACGCCACATCACTGGTTTTGTCAAGTTATCAGTTAGGTACATGCCGCTGAGGTCGATGGTTTCGTTGCCTGCGTTGTACAGTTCAATCCAGTCAGGATAAGTCCCGTCTGGACCTGCGATGGTGATTTGGTTGTCAG
>CAZYUQ010000043.1:0-10830 GCA_964650565.1 uncultured Candidatus Bathyarchaeia archaeon
ACACTGGCCTGCGGAGCCGGAGATCTTGGGTTCAAATCCCAACGGGCCCGCCACCTCCCCATCATGGTTCTTTCGTTCTTTTTCAGTTACACCAAAGAGCATGGGGCGAATCAGAGTTACACAGAATCAGCAAGCTATCAAATAAAAAGATTGAAAAAAATTCCTAAAAAGGAAAGGGGGAATGGGTGTTTATTCTAGGATTTTTTCTATGGCGTCTTTTTCCACTTCGTCCGCCATTGGAATGCCTGTGACCCGTGTTGCCCTTTCAGACAAGCTCATCAGGTCGTTTCTGCTGAGGAGGCCCAGTTTCCATCGTCTTGCGCCTGCCATGAGCTGCTTCAGCCCCACGCCTACTCTGTCCACCAAATAAGTGTACAAGCCTACAGCTTCTAAGGGGATTTCGCTGAAGCGTTCGCCGTATTTTTCTTTCAGTTCGGGCGTGGCTATGAAGAACTTGTCCGGTGTCGTGCCGTAGCGGTCTGCGAACGTTTTAGGCAGCTTAGATTCTTGCGCTAGCTTCTTGAAGTAGCTTGCTTTCATGACTGCGGTTATCGGCGAGCGTCCCATGAGCACTGCTTTCACTAAGGGTTCTTCTCCGAAGTTGCTTAACGCGATGGTTTTAAATATTGAGGTTTCCTCGATGAAGCCTCCTGCCATAACCAAGTCTGGGACGTGGCGTCCTTTCTTCTTCAGTATTTGCGCGCACTTCAGCACGATGGCTTCTAAGTACACTGTTGGAATGCTCATTTCATCCATCATCGGCACTGGACTCATGCCTGTGCCGCCGCCTGCACCGTCGAAAGATAAAGCGTCAATTTTGGCTTCTGAAGCAAACTTCATCGTGTAAGCTACTGCTGACGGGCGGTACGCGCCTGTTTTCAGGAATACACGTTTTGCACCTTGTTTTCTCAGCCACTCAATATCTTCAATAAAGGGTTTTTCTTTGGGTATGCCGACTCTGCTGTGGCGTTCGAAAGTGTTGAAAACGCCTTCTTTGAACGCTTGCTGCACTGTGGGGTCTTCAGGGTCGGGGATTACTACGTAGCCTCTTTTCTTCAGCAAGATGGCTTTTTCAAGGTTTCTTATGCGTACTTCGCCGCCGATGGCTTTGGCGCCTTGTCCCCATTTGCGTTCAATCACGTTAACCTCCAGCTTGGATAATGCGTAGACGTCGATACCTAGTTTCTGGTCTTCCACGTTGGTTTGGACGATGATGTCGCCGTATTTTCCATCCCAGAACTTCCTGAACGCGTCAACACGTCGCTTCAGCTCTTTTGAATAGGTTACTTTGCAGTTGTTGTCTAGTTGGGAATCTACGTCCATGCCAACGACGTTTTCGCCGATCGTTATCGTTACTCCTGAAAGGGCTGCGCCTATGGCTAAGCCGTCCCACTGCACGCGGGCAACGTCTGTTGAGCCGAAGGCGCCTGTGAGTATGGGTAGCTTCAACGGGATGCCGCCTATTTTGGTTTCTAAGTTCACGTTGGGGAATATGGCTACGTCTGAGCTTTCCTGGATGCCTTGCGCTTCGAGGAGTCCTGCTTGGATGTTGAAGTGGGACCAGTCTAAGCCGTAGTCTTTAAGCGCTGCCGCTGTGCTTGTTCCGAACTGTGCTGGTTCGGGGTAGAGGGCTTCGCGTCCTCTGAACGCTGAGAGGCTGATTTCGCATAGGACGGGGCAGTCGTGGATGCATATGGGGCACATGCCGCTTACTGTGCTTGTGTCTTTGACTCGCGTCATTGTGCCTACGGTTGATTTTCCATTTAGGTAAGAACTGTTTTTATGTACACGTTCGCTCAATTTTTACATCTCCTAATTTACATTTGCATATTTTTCAGGGTGGATTGTGCGGGGAATTTGTACACTTGTCTATTTAATGCTATCCGCAAGCATTCATATATGAAAAACCATGAATTATGCGAAATAAATGAAACATTTATAAAAACCACAGTAGAACGTGAAAAACCATTCTAAAAAAGCAATACTACCCGTTGAGCGCTCAGCCGAACAAGTCCAAAGTTCCCTGCCCCACAACCTTGGGCTTTTTCTGCAAACCCTTTTCCTCCTTCAAGCACCGTGGACACACACAGTGAAAAGGCAAGTCTTTCGTAGTGCATAGCTCATAGTACTTGCAGTTTTCGCATGGAAAATCACTGTCGCAGACGACGCAAGTTTGGAGAAACGCCACCTTGTCCACGTTTAGAATGCCCGCGATTGTGTCCACTAGTTTCTCAACATTGTTGTAGTTGCTGATGGAGAATACGCCTTGCTCGCGGTTATAGTCTAAACCAAGCCTCAGCAGAAGAATGAACCTGTCTTTTTCAACACGGGGAAGCTTGAAAGCCTTCTTGTTCAGAACAACCACTCATAATCACCCGCGCGACTAGAATTTCCTCATTTTTATCAGGTAATCAACCTCTTGCGGCTCAAGCTTAAGCCACGCGATTAGGGGGTTTGACTTGCGCTTCTCCAACATAATCTTGAGGAAGGGAACAAAATCGTTTTTAGCAGTTAGCCGCGAAACATGGCACCGCAACGCTATTTTAGCGCAGATAGCCTCCAACGTCGCTCTTTTGCCTTTCGTCCAGAACAAGGTCATTATCCTAATCGGTGGTGAGATAAACTCGAACGGCTTGTATGATTCAGGCGAAATCGCCGCGGCTTCAGCCAGAGAATTATAAAAGTACCTCAAAAGATGCCAATGTTCAATTCCAATCCTACCTCTGAACATGTCTGCCCGTGAAACAAGGTCATACGCCTCAGCCAACTCGGCAAGTTCAAGGTATCGCCGCGGAAGATTATCACTCACAGACATCAGAAACTCATCATGATCCACGCTGGAACGCCTCAGCAAGTTCTCAGCTTCCGCCAGAGATTTAACCGCGAAGAAGCTTCTCAGCGTTTCGTCCATGCCGATGTTCTTATTTCGGGCGCTAAGCACCAGGGTATCTTGAAGCGTGAGCACTTTGCCAGCCTCCGATAGGCTCTGAAGGTCGTTTATAGCTGACCGCACATCGCCCTTGCTGTTTTGGGCAATTCTCTCCAGCGCTTCAAACTCTGCTTCAACGTGTTCCATTCGGCAAATCCTACGTAACGTTTCAATTATAAGCGGAATGCGCACTTGGTGGAACCTTATCAGCACGCAAACTTTCTTTAGGGGTCGGATTTTCTGCAGGTCAGGGTCGTTCGCAGCCATTATAACTGGAACGCGCGACGCTTCAACTATCTTCACTATGGCGCCTATTCCGCCTCGGTCTTCTCTGCCTGTGACGCCGTCAACCTCGTCGAGAAACAGCAGATTGCCCTTGCCGCCTGTTGCAAAAGTGTCTAATCCTGCAAATGAAGTTGCGGGTTGGGCAATCTTGTTTATCGCCTTTTCTGTTCGCGTATCACTCGCATTCATCTCGATGATTCTGAAGCCGTACTCGTTCGCAGCCGCGTTAGCTAAAGCCGTTTTTCCCACGCCCGGCGGTCCATAAAACAGCACTGCTTTTTTCTTGCGGCGTTTGCTTTTGAGCCATTCGACAAAAACGGCTTTGGCTTCTTCGTTTCCAATCACGTCATCTATTTTTTGGGGGCGGTACTTTTCAACCCATAACACGTCATTGTTCAATTAGTTTCCCCTTTTCTTGCCAAACTTTGCGAATTGCGCCAGCAACGCGCTTAGTTGTATGTCGTTGTTTGCGCCTTGGGTTAGGCGGTAATCGTACTCGCCGATTATATCCGACAGCTCCGCTTTTTCCTCAGCGGACACAGTTGAAAGCTTGAGCAGTTCCCGCTGCATCTGGCGGATTATCTCTGAACCCGAAAAACCATAGGAGCCAATCAAATCGTACATCATTTTTCTTGCTTCAATAAAATATCCATTCAACGCTTTGTTCAGCATCATCTGAACCTGCCGGGGGCTAGCTTCACCGACCACTTGGAGAACCGTTTTCTCATCCACCACGCCGTTTCGGAACACGGCGGCTGTCTGCAAAGAGTTTATCGCGTGCCTGAGGTCGCCTTCAGAATACTCAACAAGCATTTCCGCGGCTTTAGGTGAAAGCGTCACGTTCTCTTTTTTAGCGATGCACTCCAGATGCTCCACCATGGCTTGCTTGTCAAGTTTGGAGAAGCGAAAGATGGCGCAACGGCTTTGAATAGGCTCGATAATTTTGGCTGAGTAGTTGCATATGAGGATGAATCGGCTTGTTCTGGAACTGGTTTCCATTATTCTCCTCAGCGCCGTTTGCGCAGGTCCAGTCATCTGGTCGCTCTCATCAAGAATTATAAGCGCAAAAGGCACGTCGCCGAACGCGGCTCTGCTGTAACGTGAGAAATCCTTGATTCTTTCGCGCACAGTGTCAATTCCTCTTTCGTCAGACGCGTTCAGCTCTAAAGTGAAGGTTTTCCAGTTTTCACCAAACAGTTCGCGGGCGATGCATAGTGCGACTGTGGTTTTTCCTGTTCCGGGTATGCCTGCCAAGAGCAAGTGCGGCATCGTCTTCGGGTTTTTCATGAACGCTTTCAAGCTGTCCACGATGTCGCGTAAGTCCACTATTTCATCCAAGTTCTTCGGGCGGTACTTTTCAACCCACATCAATGTTTCTTCGGTAGCTGCCATAAGTATCCCTTCGTTGTAAGGGTCACAGTTAACGTAGGATGCATTCCTAATTTACTTTTTGCATGATGGCTTACCACGGTTTGGTGTTGCAAAAGAACCGCGGCGAAGGTTTAGAAATAGTGCTTGGCAGGTTCAGAATTAGCGAATTCGGCTTCCTTCCGCGATGTCCTTTTCAGGCTGCAACACCACAACGTTGCCCGCCTCGCCTTCAGCAGCAAAAATCATGCACTGCGACTCCACACCCATCATCTTGCGCCTCTGAAGATTAAGGATAAACACGCATTTCTTGCCCACCAAATCCTCAGGCTTATACCACTGCAAGAGCCCAGCCACTGCCTGCCTCTGCTCAGTTCCGAAATCCACCATCATCCGTATGAGGTTTCTTGAATTTGGAATCTGGTTTGCCTCGGTTATCTTGCCTACGCGCAAGTCCAACTTTTGAAAATCTTCAAAGGGAATCTCCATTTCTCTAGGCACCATCCACTGAGCTTTCACGCGGATAAAACTATTAAATTTTCTGCAACTGCATGCGTTGACTAAACCGTTGCCTCTCCGCCGTGGCTATCTTATGCGCTTGCAGAATCGGTTCAGGTATTCGGCTACGGAGCACACAGTGCTTCACGATTTCTACGGCTGTCTTCAGCGACACCAAGTGACCGACGCTGACGTAGACAGGTTTGACGTTTTCTTTCGTTGTGACTACTGCGCCTATTATTTGGTCGTTGCCAACCAAGAAGACATCGCCGTCAATCACCTTAGGCTTGCCAATCAACCTACTTTTTGCCACGCCAATAGTAGGCTTGCCCAACACCACTCCTAGGTGACTTGCAAAGCCGCAGCGATACGGGTGCGCTAAGCCTTGTCCGTCGACGAGGAAAACGTCAGGCTGCCGCTTCAGCTTTCTAATGCAAGCCACTGCGGGCGGTATTTCTCTGAATGAAAGCAAAGTTGGAATGTACGGAAACCGCGCTTGGCATGTGGCTGTTTGCTGCTCCACCAGCTCAAGTGACTCGTAGTCTAAAGCTGCTGTTGCGCCTATGGCTGATTCGCCAGCATAAGCTGCGTCCACGCCTGCGACAAGGCGGATTTTCGGCGGTAACCTGTCTTCTTGAATTATTTTCTCGGATAAACGTGCTTGCGCGTTACGGGCTTTTGTAATTGAAAAATTGCGTGGTGCAACGGGAGCCATCGTCATCAGTCTGGACCTTTGCGGGGCTACCGCTTCTTCTCTTGCGCCTGTTCAAAACGTTTCAAATAGGCTTCCAGTGCTTTCCTGCGCACTTCTTGGGTGATGTCTCCGCGGGTGATTTCGATTATTTTCCGTGCAACATCGCATTTTCTTCTAAGCCCCGGCACAAGCACGTACGCCTCATCCATACCCATCAACTCAACGTACATCTCATCCATAAGCTCCAAGCATTTTTCGCCTTTCGCCACATCGCCCTCGCGTAAAGCATCCAGCGTTAAGCGCCTGCACTCGCCTATGGCGTCGGCTAAACCCAGCACGTAGTCAACGGCGGGCACGTTAATCTCCTTGGGCGAGACAAACCGTGATTCCTCAATCAGCTTCAGGAATATGTTGGCTTCCGCGTACTCTTGAAGCGCCGCGCTGAACATTCCGCCGTAAATAATCTCAGGATAAGCCGCCGCTGAGTCTTGAAGCTGCGAGATAGCTACAGTGGCGTTTTCAAGCAGCTTTTTTGCTTCAGCGAACTTTTTTTGGTGAATGCGCAGTATCGCCTGTTTAGAGAGGCTCGTGGCTTTCCGCATGCTGTCATACGCATCTTCCCGCACCTTGTCTTTCCGCATGAGCTCTTTTTTCACTTTGTTCAAAACCGTTTTCAGAGACGCCAAACTCTTTCACCGCACATTATGATAAGACGCGGAGTGGTTATTTATTGTATTCTTAAAAATGAGGTTGGCTTGTGGCTTCAAGGAGCAGTGAATCGTATGGGTTTCTCGCGTCTGCTCAGCAACACCACTCGGCTTTCAGGCGCCTCATCAATAACCTTGTAGCTCGTCAGCTCAGCCAAACGCGCCGCAAACTCGCGCACTTCCTTATGTGAAGGCATCGCGTCGAAACCCAACCGCAACGTCGAAAAACCGATATGCATGTACGCTTTCGCCTCGATGTACGTTGGATTCGCCTTTTCCACAAGCCTCGCGTAGCCCTCTACGTTCATCATGTTGCGGTTTTTCACCAGCGTCATGCGCGCCACCGTGGGGCAACGGAAACTCTGCATTAACCCAAGCGTCTCATTCAACTTCTCCCACGCGCTGGGAACCTGAGGACGGCAAACATGCTTGAACACCTCTTCATCGGGCGCGCAAACAGAAATGTACAACTGCGTCGGCTCCTCGGTTAACTCGGCAAGTTTACGGGGCAACGTGCCGTTAGACACGAGAAACGTGGTAAACCCTCTGCCGCGAAACGCGCGTAACAGTTCACCAAGCGGCTCATAAAGCGTCGGTTCCCCCGTCAAGCTAATCGCAACATGTTTAGGCGTCCAAGCTTCTCTAAGCTTCTGTGGGTTCGCTTGCAAGTTGCCTTTGTAACCGCTTAAGATTCTGTCCTGCGCCCTCAAGCTGCCCTGCACAATTCCTTCAGGAGAATCCCACTTGGGCAACGTCAGTTCGTCCCATGTGATTTGCAAGTCGCCGTTTTGTGCTCTCCAGCAAAACAGGCACTGCTGCGTGCAGTAAAAAAGCGAAGGCGACATCTGGATGCACTGGTGCGATTTTATTCCGTAAAACTTTTGTTTGTAGCAGGTTCTGCCGTGAACTATCGATTCGTAGAGCCACTTACACCGTTTAACCGCTGAATGCCTGCCCACAACGTGGTACCTTTGCTTCTTTAAAGCTTGCACCAGCGAAGGCGGCACCAAATCCTCCAAAACGCTTTCACGCATCCAACGCCAATTTTTTGAGCATAAAAATAGTGAAAAAACCGTTTTATAAACAGCATCGCCCAGAGCAGTAAAAAGAGCAAAAACGTTATCTTGAGCAAACGGCATTACTGAATGATGAGGAAGCGATGCCGTACTTTCCACTTACACAGCGGCTCAGAATAGCCATAGGCGGATTCGTTTTTTTCACAGGGGTACTGCTGTTAATCCTTGCGTTTCTAACCACCACCAAAACAGCAAACCTTGAAACCATAATACCCAACGAGCTGATAATTGCCGCCGCCGCAGTTGTGGGTATCTTGGATGTTGTTTGCGGCTTTCTCCTATTTTACAGAAGGTAGCAGGCGTTTTAGCTTTCGTTTCCAATTAAAAGGAAACCGCCAATTATGTTCAGTAGCCCTACAAAAAGCCACAGGAACATGCTGAACATTGTCGATTCAGACGACAAAACAAGCAGTCCTGCCTCACCGCTGGCGCTTACGAAGGCAAAAATGCCCAATAACAAAATTCCGACAGCGGCAACTGCAACGCCGAAATATGCTCCAAACTCATTTGAAACCTTAAGGAGGTCAAACCGCTCTTCTTCTAAAGATTTTTCAAGGGTTCTTTCAGCTTTTTTCTCTGGAGAAACCACTGGTTTGGAAGGCGCTTTAACTATAATCTCCTCTTTTTCTTTATCCTCTGTCACTGGAAACACCTGCCAAACTGGCTTCAGACTATCATAGGCGTTCTCTCAAGTTAAATTTTTTTGTAATGTAGCCAGTTTTCTGTTTTCGGGGGACATTCGCAAGTTATAAATCGCCCTTTCAAATAATTAACTCGTAACGAATGGTTGAGACCGTGCCGTTGAAAAACGAGAAATCTCTTTTGCCCTTTGCTACTCTCGCTCAGAAAAATGGTGAACCCTTCACAAAGGACGCTGAAAGAGCCGCGGTTTACTGTTTAGCCGAGTTGGACAGAGATGAGGGCGGCGGGTTCTTCAAGAAGCGCGCTCCAGAAAAACTGGTTTTCATAGCAGAAGTGTACTATCCTTTTTGGGTAGCTCCATTCGAAAGTTTAACCCTTCTTTTGGACGGATTAAACCTTGCCTCGCACGCTATACCCTACGCGGTTTTACCAGACTTCAAAGCGCTCAAGGATGAAATGAAAGTCCGCTCCGAAACACGCCAAGCATACGCAACTTTCCTCTCAAACAACGTCAACTACTTCCAAGTTTCAGAAAACGAAGAAACAAAAGTTATCGATGGCCTCATAACGGACGCGGAGTTTTTTGAAGAATTCATGCCATATCTGGGTGAAGCCATAACGACTGAGGCGTCTGTAGTTGACAGCGTCATAGTTTCCCCTGCTAAAGATGAAGATGCAGTTCTGTTGATGATTAAAGAACTGGGAGACTTGCAGTCAAAATTCATCGGAGATGTAACAGAGCTGAACGGGCTGATTAAGCTTCTGAACCATAGAACCAAAGATTTTTTGGATGTGCTCCGCGAAGAAAAGAAGGAAACGGAAAAAAAATTCAGCAAGCCCATCAAAGAAGCAAAAACTGCCTTGGAAAAAATAACCACCAAAATGAACAAGGAGCATACAGAAAAAATCACGGAAGTGTCCAACCAGTTTGAGCAGGAAACGTTGGCTGCACAAAAAGAAATTATTACGTTAGAAAAAACGAAAGAGCAAACTACCGCTGAAATAGAACATTGCGAGGCAGAAATCAAAACCGCTGAAATCAACAAAGATGACGTTACCACGCAGAAATGGAAAGAAAAACGGACTGAGTTGAAAAAGGAACTCCCTGAAATCAGTAAGAAAACTAAGGAACTTACAGAAAAAATCAAGGAAATTGAAGAGAAAAAGCGGCAAGCGATTTTTCAGTTGGAGGCGGAGAACGACGCTAAAATCAAAGAAGCCTCAAAAGATTTAATAGCGGTTGAGTCTGCACGTGACGCTGAAATCAGCATTCTCCAGAAGGAAATGGAGAAACTTGAAGAACTGACTGCGACCATCATTAAGAATATTGACCAGATGGCGAAGATGCGGGAAGCAACCATCGCGGAATTTGACAGCTTTGGCGTTCACCAAAAAAAGGATAAAGCAACCCTCTTCCACATGCCGTTCTACTTGACGCTGTACCAGTCTAAACAAAACACGCGGTACACGTTTTTTGCGCCATCCCTCGTTAGCAGTTTAGGCGTCGGCACGAAGCTGAAAGCAATGGGCAAGGTGAAGGTTAGCCAGTTGTTTCAGCCGCGTTCCAAGAAAATAATTTCTGTTCTAAACAAGTTTGCAGTTCTGTTAGGAGACGATGTTGCGTTCAGCCGCGAAATTAATGAAGCTTGCCGCAAAGCAAACCTGTTAGATGTTGAGAACCTGAAGCAATCTATCGCCGCAGGGTTGGACAAGCTAAAAGCAGCCGAGTGGTTATCCGAGCAAGAATTCAAAGATTTCAGCAAAATTATGACTTAGCGGTTTTATCCTGCTCAGCCTGTGTGCCGCTTGTGCTTTTTTCTTTCGGTTTAACGCCTGCGTTGAAATTTAAAATTCCGCCTATTAGGAGGACGACTCCGAGTAAAAGCAGGGCGTAGTTTGATATGAAAGGCAGTATGGATTTGATTAAGCCTGTTTCTGCTAGGATGGCGAGTGCTGCTGCTGAGATGCCTGTGCCTACGCCGATGCCTCCTGCTGCTATTTGGAGACGGAAGCGCCCTGCCATTCTGAGGTAGTATGTTCCAACCACCACCGCAGTTAACCCGATGCCTGAGATTAAGGCGTCTACCGCGTTGGAGTCCCCGATTAACGGTGGGATGATCAGCAGCGCGAGTGAGAGCACTAGACCTAGTATGGGCGTGAATGGGTAAAGCGGGGTTTTAAATGGTCTGTCCAAGTATGGTTTTGTTTTTCGTAGTTTGATTAAGGAGAGGTTAACTAGGGCGAATACGATGAGTGATCCGAAGCCTGCGGCGTATCCGAGAAAGGGCACAACACCGACTGCGCTTAGCAGTGTGATGAAAAGTGTGCCTACGATAACTGCGATGTAGTGTGTTTTGAAACGTGAATGAACCGCGAGTAGAATCTTGGGGAAGTAGCCGTCTCTACTCATTCCCCGTGCGATGCTTGATTGAACGGTGAGGGCTGTTCCTAAACCTGATAGGCACGCTGCCATACCCGCGATTGCGAACAGGACTCCTCCAGCGGTGCCGAATATTGTTTCAGCTGTGTATCCTAACAGTGGAATGGACAGTGTGGTTCCTGGCGGTGGAGCGACTGACACTGTAGCGTAGGCAAGAAGAAGGTACAACGGTATTATCAGCAACGCGGATA